>JBFGYN010000155.1:0-8689 GCA_041587415.1 Candidatus Competibacterales bacterium
AAAAACCGGATAGTGTCCACGGTGACATAGTGTCACTTGCTAATATACTCACGAGTCACTGTTTTGCTTAACGCAATGGTCGAATTTGAAGCGTCCTGGTGCAACGTTCGGACTAGACGTTTACTGAGCCCGCTCGGATCGTGCACCGCCTGCTAGTCCACTGCATTCGCGATCCGAAGTGAGGCTGATCATTTGAGTCTCTATCCATTCGCTCGCCAGGTCCCGAATCAGCTCCACGGGTTTATCGCTGGTCTCGATCACTGGGCCGATGACCACTTGAATCGTCCCAGGGTGTTTGAGAAATACTCCTCGAGGCCAAAATTCGCCAGCATTGTGTGCAATCGGCAATACGGGCACCTTGGTATGGTGCGCTAGCAGCGGACCGCCTATACCGTACCGTCCACGAGTACCCGGAGTTACTCGCGTTCCCTCGGGGAATATGACCACGTGGGTGCCCTCATCGAGCCGCGCCTTGCCCTGCCGAAGCACTTGTTTAAGGGCTGCGCGGACACTGCTGCGATCAATGGCAATGGGCCGGAGTAGCGCCAGTGCCCAGCCGAACACCGGTACCCAGAGCAGTTCGCGTTTCAACACCCAGACCTGTGGGCGGAAAAGCTGAGTCAAATACAGCGTCTCCCATGTGGACTGGTGCTTGGCCAGGACGATGACGGGTGTCGATGGGATGTTTTCGAGTCCCGACACCCGGCAGTCAATGGCGCATGTGAGTCTCAACCACCAGAGCACCAACTGCGCCCAGGTGGTGATGAAACGATAGCGCTTCGGGTAGGGCAAAACGACTGTGAGCAGACTGATTGTTCCCCAAATGCCCGTAATCGCGACGTAGCCAAGAGAGAACAGGAGCGATCGTAACACGGACGCCGGATTGCGATTCATTCGGGGGCGCCACTTTTCATGGGAATGGACAAGACATCGTCAACTGCGGCCGCCAGGTTTGGAAAAACCTTCACTCCGCGAAGTTTCTTCAGGGCCTCGGCTTCGAACTGGTCTCCCTCTTCTATTCCTATCAAGATGGGTGCGGCTCCCGCAGTGAGGGCCATTTGTGCGTGGTGCAAGCTGTTGCTGATGGTGGGAATTCCTGCGAGATCCCGACCGAGGCGTGCCGAGACTTCCTGTAGCAGTCCGGGGTCTCGATGCCTATTACCGGATTCGTTCGCGTGAGGGGAAAAAAAAATGGCGTCCACGTGGCCACCGACGGCGGTGACGCTCATGCTGAGTTTTTCGTGAATGCGTAGCAGATCGTCCAGATCCAGGGACCCGTTCTCGAGGCCGGGGGCACTCGTGGTAACGATGATGCGATAGCCCGCATTGCAGAGCCGCGCCAGGGCCGCGAGGCTTCCCTCGATGGGGTGCCAGCCGTCCGGGTTACTGACTCCATCTGGGTGTTCCTCGTTAATGACGACGTCCCTGGCGATGATTACAACCTTCATCGGTACGCTGCCCCCCATGAGGATGGAGCGAGTCGGGCAGGGACCTGCAGAATGTCGGCATGTTCCACGTGAAACATTTTCTACTACCTTTGGCCCCCGATCATCGCTGGAGCCGCGAGAAGTCCGCAACCGTTGCGAATAGACTCTCCAGTTCTCCGAGCAAGGCAAGGCGATTCATGCGAAGGTTCGGGTCCTCTGACATCACCAGAACTTCATCGAAGAACGAATCCACCGGGCCGTGCAGCTCCGCGAGAGCGTGAAGCGCCTCGGCGTAGCGGCCGACCGAGAACAGCGGCACCACCGTGAGTCGGGTGCTTGCAAGGGCGCTTGCGAGCGATTTCTCGGCAGGTTCGAGTAGCAGCGTCGGGTCAATTGCTGGTACCGGTGAACCGTCGTCTCGACGCAGAATGTTTCGAATTCGCTTGTTAGCAGCTTCGAGGCTGGACGCAGCAGCCAACTTGCGGAACGCAGCCACCGCCCGAATTCGAGCGTCGAAATCCGTGAGGTCGGAAATACCCGCCGCCGCCACCGCTTCCACTTCATCGACAGAGAATCCTTGCTCCAGATAGTAGCCGCGAAGGCGATCGCGAAGAAAGGCGAGAACCGGTGCAACGGCCTTCCCAGCGTCAATCGACTCTGGAAACGTTGACGCAGAAAACCGCAAATCGGATTCCAAGTCGAGGACGAGACCGCCCTCAATGATGGTTCGCACCACGCCCAGCCCGTTTCGCCGGAGCGCAAACGGGTCTTTGGCACCGGTTGGCTGCTGGCCAATCGCAAAGCTGCCGATCAATGAGTCGAAACGTTCGGCAAGCGCCAGAGCCTGAGCCACGGCGCTCGTGGGGATGCGGTCACCAGCGTATCTTGGCAGATACTGCTCTTCGATGGCGCGCGCGACCGCAGGGTTCTCGCCGTCGTGGGCGGCGTAGTAGCGGCCCATCACCCCTTGCAGTTCCGGAAACTCATACACCATGTGAGTGAGGAGGTCGCACTTGCCGAGTTCGGCTGCTCGGTGAGCGAGCATGGGGTCAGCCCCTAGCTTAGCGCCCAGATGAGCGGCAACCTGCACGACGCGCTGGACCTTGTCAGCGAGTGAGCCGAGTTTTCGTTGATAGGTCACCTGCGCAAGATCCGGCACCCGGCTGGCGAGGGTTCTTCTGCGATCTTGATTCCAAAAGAACTCTGCATCCGCAAGCCGAGGCCGCACCACCCGTTCGTTGCCAGCGCGCACCACGGCGGGATTCTGGCTTTCGATGTTGCTGACGGTGACGAATGCGGACATGAGCTGGTTTTGCTCATTGACAACCGGAAAGTACTTTTGGTTGTCCTGCATCGTGCAGATCAGAACTTCCGGCGGCATGTCGAGAAACCGCCGGTCAAACGATCCACACAGCGCTATCGGCCATTCCACGAGCGCCGTTACTTCGGCGAGCAGCGCTTCTTTGATTACGGCACAGCCGCCGATTGCCGCTGCCGCTGCCTCGACGCGCTCGCGAATCAACTGCCGTCGTTCGCCAAAATTGGCGATGACATACCCCTCTGAGCGAAGGGCATTCGCGTACTCAGCAGGGTGCTGCAGGGAGATTGGTTGGGGATGGTGGAAGCGATGCCCGTAGGTTTTACGACCGCTGGGAAGTCCCATTATGGTCCCCGGCAGCACGTCTTCGCCCAACAAAGAAACAATCCAGTGAACTGGCCGGACAAACTCGGCATCGCCAGTGCCCCAGCGCATGCGCCTCGGAATTGGCAGTCGACCCAGGGCCTTCTCTACGAGGGCTGCCAGGATTTCGGCGGTGGCTTGACCGGTGAGTACGGTCCGATGGACCAGCCAGGCGCCTTTCGCGGTCTCACTCCGGTGCAATTGTTCCAGGCTCACCCCGCATGCGGTTGCGAAACCCAGTGCCGCCCGGGTAGGCATGCCCTGCGCATCGTAGGCGGCGGTCAGCGCCGGTCCGCGGCGTTCGATCTGCTTATCCGGCTGCCGAACGGGCAATCCCTGAATCAATAGGGCCAATCGACGTGGTGTGGCGAACTCTTTGATGGCCTCTGGCCGGATGTCGCGTTCCCTGAGGGCAACTGCCATCGTCTCCCTGAATGCCCGGCTGAGCTCTGGTAGCGCAACGGGCGGGAGTTCCTCCGTTCCGATCTCGATTAGGTAGTCCGTCGTTTCACCCATGGGCTAATCCGGTCGCCCGCTTGCGGAGAGAGGGAATCCCAAGGCTTCCCGTCTCTCGTAGTACGCTTGCGCCACCCCGCGCGTCAGGGTTCGCACACGCAGGATGTACGCTTGCCGCTCCGTTACCGATATGGCGCCCCGGGCGTCCAGCAGATTAAATGTGTGCGACGCTTTTAGAACTTGCTCGTATGCGGGTAGTGGAAGGTTCAGGTCCACCAAACGCCGGCACTCCTGATCACAAGCTTCGAATGCGGCGAACAGGGCAGGTATGTCGGCGTACTCGAAGTTGTATGCCGACATCTCGACTTCGTTTTGGTGAAACACGTCTCCGTATGTGACCTGCTTGCCATGGTCTTGTGACCACACCAGGTCGTAGACACTCTCCACACCCTGAAGGTACATGGCGATTCGCTCCAAGCCGTAGGCGATCTCGCCGGTTACCGGTCTGCAGTCGAGTCCCCCAACTTGTTGAAAATAGGTGAACTGCGTGATTTCCATGCCGTTCAGCCATACTTCCCACCCCAGACCCCACGCACCCAGGGTCGGTGACTCCCAGTTGTCCTCTACGAACCGAACATCGTGGGTCAGCGGGTCGACGCCGAGTGTCCGAAGCGATTCCAAGTAACGCTCCTGTATGTCCAGAGGCGAGGGTTTCATGACCACTTGGAATTGATAGTAGTGCTGAAGCCTGTTTGGGTTCTCGCCGTAGCGACCGTCCGTGGGTCTGCGGGATGGTTGGACGTGAGCCGCATTCCATGGCTCGGGCCCGATCGCCCGCAGCGTGGTCCCTGGATGAAAGGTTCCGGCGCCTACCTCCATGTCGAATGGCTGCAGCAAGACGCAGCCCTGGCTGGCCCAAAATTCTTGCAATCGCAGGACAAGTCCCTGAAAAGTGGATACGGGCTGCGGGTTGGCGCCGGGTGGCGCGTCCTGCGCGGGCATTGACAAAGGCGGTTCTCCGTAGCGGAATAGGATAAGTGGGGAAGTATATCCCGACGACCCCACTGCGTCAGTGCCAGAATTTGGAGGATGTTCCACGTGAAACATCTCGTTCCACGGCGCTCGCGAACCCGTCGCCTCTGTTTCGAACGCCGACCAGGGGCCAGCCGGAAAATGGGCTGGGGTTGCCGGGGATCGCGCGCGCCCGCAGGCCCACCATGTGCCGCGGTAGCACGAGCACGGACGCAGAGTTTGGCCAGGCATCAGACCGACTGTTTCGCTTACAATGATCGACGCAACTCGGCATGATCGGCCATCCCGGTGCGCCCGCTTGCACAATTCGGTCTAGGCACCGGTTCATCAAACGAACATGGACAATTCAGAGCGCGCTGCAGCGACTCGCCGAGTCACCCTGGTCGGCGCGGGCGTTAACGTCCTGCTGGCCGTCGGCAAGACGATCATTGGTTTCGTGGGCAACTCTCAGGCACTCATTGCTGACGGCCTGCATTCGTTCTCGGATCTCGCCAGCGATATGCTGGTGCTCTATGCGGCCCGGGCGGCGCATCAGGAAGCCGATCAGGATCACCCTTACGGACACGCAAGATTCGAGACTGCCGCAACCGTAGGAGTTGGACTGCTGCTCATCGGGGTGGCGGTCGCATTGCTGATCGACGCTGGGCAACGTCTGGTTGCTCCCGAATCGTTGCTTCAGCCCGGTGTTCTCGCATTAGGTGCCGCTGCTTTCTCGATCCTGGCGAACGAATGCCTATACCGGTACACGGTGCGAGTCGCAAACCGCTTTGCGTCGAATCTCTTGAGGGCAAATGCCTGGCACCATCGCAGCGACGCCGTATCCTCCGTCGTCGTGGTCGCTGGTGTTGGTGGCACCATGATGGGATATCCGTACCTGGATGCTTTCGCCGCAGTGGGCGTTGCCATGATGATTGCCCGAATGGGTCTGCAGTTCAGTTGGCGCAGCCTCGAAGAACTGGTCGACAAAGGCCTCGATCCGGATCAGCTGGCCGAAATCCGCACTGCCATCTCGACAGTGCAGGGCGTCCAGAACACCCACATGCTTCGGACCCGACGTATGGCAGGGCAGGCATTCGTTGACGTCCACGTCCAGGTCGCACCGAGGGTCAGCGTATCGGAAGGACACCACATTGCCGATCGGGTGCAATCCAAGCTCATGAAGCAGGTGGACGACATATTGGACGTAACGATCCACGTCGACCCGGAGGATGACGAGCACACGCGTCTCAACCGTAGCTTGCCGCTCCGCGCCGAGGTACTCGAGAATCTGTCTTCCCGGCTTCCAGACTTGATCGGATCCGAGCAGCCTGTCGACATGAACCTTCACTACCTCTCTGGCCGCATTCACATGGAATTGATCCTGCCTCTGTCCCTGATTCAGACTCCGGAAGCCGCTGAGGAACTGGCGGAGAAAATTGCCGCGGCCGCGGCGCAGATCGAGGGCGTCGGCGCAGCCCGGGTATTCTTCGGATAGTTCGCACCAATTTCGCGCACTATGTCAGTGGTTCGCACTATACTGATGCGCGATGGCGGCGAAAACGCGCCGAAACGGCCCATTTTCTTGTGGCATACAACGTGCACCAGCGCGTCAGATGATTCTTCACGGGTTGCAGGTCTAAGCCGACATGCAGCATCAGACTTTTCCTATCGACTGGAGAGAACCATGACTGGAGCGGATGTCCTTAAAATGATCGAGGAGAACGGGGTCAAGTTTGTCGACTTCCGTTTCACCGACACCCGCGGCAAATGGCAGCACGTGACGGTGCCCGTCAGCGAGTTCGGCGAAGACATTTTCGAGGAAGGCAAGATGTTCGACGGCTCGTCAATTGCCGGCTGGAAAGGCATCAACGAATCCGACATGATTTTGATGCCCGATCCGGCGACGGCCCTGCTCGATCCTTTCTTCGAGGAGCCCACGGTCGATGTCAGCTGCGATGTCATCGAGCCAACGACCATGCAAGGCTACAATCGCGACCCTCGATCGGTGGCCAAACGCGCTGAAGCGTACCTGAAGTCCACCGGGGTCGCCGACACGGCGTATTTTGGCCCCGAGCCGGAGTTCTTCGTTCTCGACGACGTTCGCTGGGGCGCAAGTATGTCCGGTGCATTCTACAAGGTGGATTCCGAGGAAGCCGGCTGGAATTCCGAGCGCGTCTACGAGGACGGCAACATTGGTCACCGACCCGGCGTCAAGGGCGGGTACTTTCCCGTGCCACCGATAGACTCCCTCCATGACATCCGCGCCGCCATGTGCATGGCCATGGAGGAAATGGGGCTGCGT
Source organism: Candidatus Competibacterales bacterium (assembly GCA_041587415.1). GTDB lineage: Bacteria > Pseudomonadota > Gammaproteobacteria > Competibacterales > JAHEDQ01 > JBFGYN01. The sequence goes on from JBFGYN010000155.1 coordinate 6,878, forward strand.
GTGGAAGTTCACCATCACGAAGTGGCCACCGCCGGACAGTGCGAGATCGGTACTGGTTTCAACACCTTGGTCAAGAAGTCCGACGAGCTCCAGATCCTCAAATATGTGGTGCACAATGTCGCGCACAGCTACGGCAAAACGGCCACTTTCATGCCCAAGCCCTTGGTAGGCGACAACGGCAACGGCATGCACGTTCACCAGTCACTGTCAAAAGACGGTGAGAACATATTTGCAGGCGACCAGTATGGTGGCCTCTCGGAGGCCGCCCTCCACTACATCGGTGGCATCATCAGACACGCTCGCGCGCTGAACGCGTTCACCAATGCATCCACCAACAGCTACAAGCGCCTCGTCCCCGGATTCGAGGCGCCTGTAATGCTCGCCTACTCGGCCCGCAACCGCTCGGCGTCTATACGCATTCCATGGGTCAGCAGCCCCAAGGCTCGGCGGGTGGAGGTCCGCTTCCCCGACTCCACCGCGAATCCTTATCTTGCCTTTACGGCCATGATGATGGCTGGGTTGGATGGCATTCAAAACAAGATCCACCCCGGGGATGCCATGGACAAAGATCTTTACGACTTGCCGCCGGAGGAGGAAAAGCAGATTCCGCAGGTCTGCTACTCTTTCGATCAGGCTTTGGACGCGCTGGACAAGGATCGCGAATTTCTGACCGCGGGCGGGGTATTCAACAATGACATGGTCGACGCGTACATCGATTTGAAGATGGAGGAAGTGACCCGGCTCCGCATGACCACTCACCCGGTTGAATTCGACATGTACTACAGCGTCTAACTGAGCAACGGAGCCCGCTTAGGCATCACTCAGAGCCAATTCACCCAAACGCCGTAGGGAAACCTCGATTCGAGCGGGGTTTCCCTACTGCGTCCCGGTCGCCCTTCGGCCTGACCCCGTCGTTAGCCCGGAAACGGGTGCCGGGGATGCAGGCCTTCGACCTCCAGTGGCTGCTTTCTTATTGCAGGCTCGCCCGCCGTCGGATAGCCTTCCCCCATGCGTTCGCTCCTCACGGCTATACTCCTGGTGGCGACAAGTGTGGCCGCCGGCCCCATATACCGTTCCTTCGATAAGGACGGCAACGTGATCTATTCTGACAAACCCGCACCTGGGGCGAAGGCTGTTGAGGTTGCGCCCAACACGACGACCTATTCGCCTCCACCGCTGCCGAACTTTTCATCGAAACCCAGTGCGTCCCAGGAGACCGTAGAGCAACCTGCGGCTGATCTAAGCTACGAGTCGTTCGCCCTACTGACCCCGAAAAACGACGAAGCGGTTCGTGCAAATGCGGGTAACGTCGGCGTGGAGTTCGATGTCCGCCCCGGGTTACAACCCGGTCACCGCATAAGGGTCTTGCTGGACGGTACTGCCGCTGCGGAGATTACGGAGGCCGCTGGCACACTCGAGAACGTCGATCGTGGAACGCATACCCTATCGGCCGAGCTTTTGGACGCGGACGGAGGCGTTTTAGCCCGGACGCCCGCAGTGACGTTTCACCTGCTCCGGGTTTCAATTCTTTAGCTTCAAAATTCGGGGAGATTTCCGGGCTCGCTGCGTGCCTCCCTGGCACGCGCTTTCCTTCAACCCGTCGTGTTGGCTACGCTCTTCGGTCCAGGCCTGCACCCGGAACCACCACAACCGCACTCTCTCCGGGAGCCCATCGAGCGATGTGGGCTACCCCGGATATTTCACCAGGACGGCCTTCGGCTAGCTCGCAGGTGGTTGATCGGTATAAGTTTATGTTGAGTTTAGCGGCACAGTTCTGGCGTACAAAGTGTACCGCCGCCAAAGGCCTACCCC
>JBFGYN010000156.1:0-8671 GCA_041587415.1 Candidatus Competibacterales bacterium
GCGGCGCCGGGCGGCGGTCTGTTAGACTGCAGGCACAATGGATAGAAAACCCGAAAACCCTCCGCGATTGCCGATGTTTCTACAGCGCGCCGCATTCACCCTGTGCCGCCTGGGAATTCACGACGATGAACTCATCGAGGAAAAGTTCGATTTTGGCGGCACGACCATGATGAAGTTCCGCTGCCGGCGTTGCGGCCGACTCATGCATCGCACCCAGTCTTGAGCCGTTAACGGTCTATCCAGCCAAGCGGTCTCGCCCGCCCCAACGCTTCGCAACTCGAGCGGTCGCACAGGGGTGAGTCCCGCTCTGCGCGATTCGACGGGCTACATCACGAGCGTGTCCCCTTCGGCGGGGGCGGAACAGATGAGTGGTGAATCCATTTCTTTGGACAGCTCCTGGGCGAGCTCGACTTTGCGATCGATGTCGTCGTCACTCTGGTCGGGATCGTGGTGAAACAGACAGAGGTGTTCAACGTTCGCTTCATGGGCCAATCGCACGACCTGGTCGACGCTGGAGTGGCCCCACCCCACATGCCGGGTGTACTCCTCCGGGAAATAGGTGGCATCGGCGATCAGAACGCGGCTCCCTGCAACGAACTCGCGCAACTGCTTCCGGTAGTGGAGATTGTAGTGGGGTGAACCCGGCGGAAAGAGTTCATTGTCCGTCACGTAGCAAAGCGCCTTGCCGCCGAAGTTCAGCCGGTAACCCAGGCATTGGCCCGGATGGCTGAGCATCATGGTCTGTACGTCGACGCCACCGATTTCTCGTCGGCCCGGCCCCAGCTTGTAGCAACGCACGCTCGCCGCGAACTCACGGGACGTAACCGGAAAGTAAATGCTGTCCATTTGCGCGAAAATCATCTCAGTCACGGCGCTGTCGTCGTCAGCGGGGGCGTAGATGTCGAACGCGTTTCCCTGAGCGTAAAACGGCGCGAAGTACGGCAAAGCGTTGATATGGTCCCAATGGGGGTGGGAAATGAAAATCGTGGCCCTGACCCGGTGTCGGTCTGCACGTTGCAGATGGCTCGACAATTCGCGAATCCCGGTACCGGCATCGAACACGAACATGTCTCCGTCAGACTTCTCCAGTGAAACACATGGCGTATTACCCCCGTAGCGGACAGTTCGCCGGCCGGGAACCGGAACGGTTCCTCGAACGCCCCAGAAGCGAATCGTAACCCGCTGCAAGACGATCCGTTCGATTTCAGCGATGAAACTCGCGGGTACGATCGGCTTCACCAAATAGCCGTTGCCGCCTGCGCGGCGTGCCTGCTCGCGGTCAAAGCTGTAGGCCTTGCCACTGACGAAGACGATCGGTGTTTTGGACAGTTCCGGAAGAGCGCGCAATTGGCGGCAGACTTCCAAGCCGTCGACCTCCGGCATCATGAGATCGAGGAGCACGCAATCGGGGGGAGCCAGACGGATTTCGCGAACCGCTTCCCGCGACGCGGTCGTTGCTCGGACCTGGTGGCCCTCGGCTTGCAATACGTCTCTCACCAGGTCCACGAAGTCCTGGTCATCATCGACGATGTGAAACACAAACCTATCAGGAGTCTCGTCCATGCCTGCCCCCAATTCGCCAGGTCCGGATTTGCGTTTCTCCGGCTGCCCTCAGACTTCAATATAGACAATCTGCGTTAAGCGTGGACAGCAACGTTCTCGGAATCGTTTCCTGCGTTGCAGACTAGGATTGAGTTCAAAGTCCGAGCCGACCTGCCGCGCCCGGCGACGGTTGTGACAAGCTCAATCAACGGCCGTGAAACTCGGCCTTACGGCGCTCCAGAAACGCCGCCATGCCCTCGCTCTGGTCTTCCGTCGCGAAACAGAGCCCGAATATCTCGCTTTCCAGTAGACAGGCCGTTTCCAGGTCCAGATCTTGGCCCCGCTGCACGGCTTCCTTCGAAAGTCGAACCGCAACGGGCCCTTTCGAGGCAATCAGTCGTGCCGTCTCGAGCGCACGGGCCATGAGCTCTTGGCGCGGATAGACCTGTGCGACGAGGCCGATCGCCTTGGCTTCGTCGGCCTTGACCTGCCGCCCCGTCATGACCAGTTCCAAGGCAACCGCACGACCGACCAGGCGACAAAGGCGTTGAGTGCCGCCAAAACCGGGGGTGACCCCAATATTGACTTCCGGCTGGCCGAACACGGCCGCGTCGCTGGCAAAGATGAAATCGCAGCTCATGGCCAGCTCGCATCCCCCACCGAGCGCATAACCGTCTACTGCAGCAATGACTGGAATCGGCAGAAGCTCGAGGCGGCGAAAAACGGCCATGGCGGACTGCGCCCAACGGCGCGCTTCCAATGGCGTGTAGCCGCGCATCTGGCTGATGTCAGCGCCGGCAACGAACGCCTTCTCGCCCGCTCCGGTGACAACCAGCGCCCGCGCCTGTTCGTCCCCCTCCACCTGCTGAACGGCGCGAGCGAACTCCTCGATCGTCTCCACGTTCAGGGCGTTCAGCTGCTTGGGGCGGTTCAGCGTCAAAAGGTAGATACCCGGCTCGGCCTGCTCGAGGATAATGTTCTGAAAGCCCACTGCGATCTCCTTATTCGTACGAGTAAAAGCCACGACCGGACTTGCGCCCGAGGTGCCCCGCGTCAACCATCTGCTTCAGCAGCGGACACGGACGGTATTTCGGGTCGTTAAAGCCCTGATAGAGAACGTTCATGATGTTTAGGCAGGTATCCAGTCCAATGAGGTCTGCAAGCGCCAGCGGGCCCATGGGGTGGTTCATGCCCAATCGCATGACCGTGTCGATGTCCTCGGGAGTCGCCAAGCCTTCGTAGCGAGCAAATATGGCCTCGTTGATCATGGGCAGTAGAATTCGATTCGAGACGAAGCCGTACGCATCCTTGACAGTCACCGGCTCTTTCCCAAGGCGGCGAGTCAGGTCAGCTATGGCCTCGTACGTCTCGTCGCTGGTTTGCAGCGCGCGTATGATCTCCACGAGTTTCATGAGCGGCACGGGATTCATGAAATGCATGCCGATCACTTTCTCGGGGCGCGCGGTCACCGCTGCAATCCTGGTAATCGAAATCGACGACGTGTTCGTCGCAAGAATCGCCGAATCGTTACAAATTCGGTCCAGATCGCGAAATATCCTGGACTTCAGCGCCTCGTCCTCGGTCGCAGCTTCCACGACCAGATGGACGTCTGCCAGGGCATCGAGACTGGCCGACGTGTCGACGCGCGCGAGGATGCTGTCACGCTGATCGTTACTCAATTTCTCCTTGACCACGAAGCGGTCCAGACTCTTGCGGATCGCTGCAAGGCCCTTCTCCAGTGCGGACTCCGCGACGTCGCACATCAACACATCGAGTCCGGACTGCGCGCACACCTGCACGATGCCATGACCCATCTGGCCCGCGCCAACGACTCCAACACGCTGCAATGCCATAACGAACCCCTCGAGAGACTCGGCCGCAAATCAGGGCGTAACCGCTCTTCGCCGTCCAGCAACGGGACACGGCCGCTCCGTTCCAGTCTAAAAATCTTATTCGCGAGCGGACCCGAACCCTATCTTCCGCTTACCCAAACATCAATCACCGGCGGCGCTTCCCTCTCCCCTTCCCACGACGGTCTCAATCGTTTACGTTTACGTTTACGTAAAAGGAATGATTGCAATTTTCCGCTGCCATGGCGTCGAACTTAACATACAGCATCAGTGATCTGGCGAAGGAATTCGGCATCACGACCCGCACGATTCGCTTCTACGAGGATCAGGGCCTGCTCGCACCGCACCGAGAGGGGCGTAAACGCGTCTACACCCGCCGCGACCGCACGCGGCTGAAATTGATCCTGCGGGGTAAACGGCTGGGCTTCACCTTGGGCGAGGTCGGGGAGTTGTTCGAGCACTATGACTCCATCGATGGAGAGGAACGGCAGTTGCGTCGCTTTCTCGACATTTTGACCGAGAAGCGCGCGAAGCTCGAGGAGCAACGCTCCGACCTCGAGGCGGCGCTCCAGGAGATTGCTGCCAACGAGGCGCGCTGTCGGCAATTGCTTGGCGAGAAGGAGCCACGCGCAGCGGGTTCCGCGTAGGCGCGCGCGAGCGGGCGCGGAGCCGTTCGGTTTCGCCGCCCGTACGCGCACGGCGCCAGATGGCGAGCCCGCGGTGCACGGCGCCTAACATCAACCGGTCAGCAAGCCAGTGAGGTCTACCATGTTCAATGATCCCATCGTCATCGTCGGGATGGCCCGCACAGCCATGGGCGGATTCCAGGGTGAGCTGAGCGGGCTGCGAGCGCCGGACCTCGGCGCTGCCGCCATACGAGCCGCCGTCGAGCGTGGGACAGTCGCACCGGAAGACGTGGACGAGGTAATCATGGGTTGCGTGTTGCCGGCAGGTCTGGGACAGGCACCGGCACGGCAGGCGTCACTTGGCGCTGGAATCCCGCTTGCGACCGGGTGTACCACGGTCAACAAGATGTGCGGGTCGGGCATGAAAGCCGCCATGCTGGCCCACGATCTGCTCGTCGCCGGCACCAATCGCGTTATGGTGGCTGGCGGGATGGAAAGCATGACGAACGCACCGTACCTGATGGATCGAGCCCGCGCAGGATACCGCCTCGGCCACGGGCGGCTGCTCGATCACATGTTTCTGGACGGGCTCGAGGACGCCTACGACAAGGGACGGCTGATGGGGACGTTCGCCGAGGATTGCGCCGCCCGCTATGGATTTCGGCGCGAGCAACAAGACGAGTTCGCGATCACCTCACTGACGCGAGCAAGGACGGCCATCGAGGACGGCACCTTCGCCAGAGAAGTTGTAGCGGTCACGGTCCCCGCTCGCCAGGGAGACAAGCTCGTGGAGTTCGACGAACAGCCCCTGAGCGCGAATCTTGAAAAAATTCCGCAACTCAAACCCGCCTTCCGGAAGGACGGAACGGTTACACCCGCCAATTCGTCCTCGATATCCGACGGTGCTGCGGCGCTGGTGATGATGCGCCGTTCAGAAGCCGAGCGACGGCAACTCGCGCCGCTCGCGGTGATCCACGGTCACACCACGTTCGCCCAGGAACCCGCCTGGTTCACCACGGCGCCGGTCGGGGCCATGCGCGCTCTGTTCGACAAAGTCGACTGGAGCCCGCGTTCGGTCGATCTGTTCGAGATCAACGAGGCGTTCGCCGTGGTAACCATGGCCGCCATGACCGAATTGGACCTGCCGCACGAGAAAGTGAACGTGCACGGCGGTGCCTGCGCTCTGGGCCATCCAATCGGCGCATCGGGTGCCCGCATTCTGGTTACGTTGCTGGCCGCGCTGCGAAAATACGACCTACGCCGGGGGGTGGCCTCGCTCTGTATTGGCGGCGGGGAAGCGACGGCGATGGCCATCGAACGGCTTTAGGAAGGGGACACATGATTCTAACTGAAGAGCAGGAGATGATCCGCGACGCGGTGCGCACCTTCGCGCGGGAGCGACTGGCTCCGAATGCCGAGGCATGGGACCGGGAGTCGACTTTTCCGCGCGAGGCGCTGCAGGCCATGGCAGAACTGGGGCTGCTGGGAATGGTCGTACCCGACCAGTGGGGCGGAGCGGCATCCGACTTCGTTTCCTATGCTTTGGCGCTGGAAGAGATTGCGGCGGGGGACGGCGCGTGTTCGACCATCGTCAGCGTACAGAATTCGGTCGTGAACGGCCCCATTCTCTCGTTCGGAACCGACGAGCAGAAAGAGAGGTACTTGAAGCCGCTGGCGCGAGGCGAGCACCTGGGGTGTTTTTGCCTTACCGAACCCCAAGTGGGATCCGATGCTGGCGCAATTCGCGCCCGGGCGACCCGGGATGCCGACGGCTACGTGCTGAACGGCGTCAAGCAATTCATCACCACCGGAAAGCACGCCGATACCGCAATCGTCTTCGCGGTCACGAATCCGGACGCCGGTAAGAGAGGCATCAGCGCCTTCATCGTTCCCACGAAAACGCCCGGATACGTGGTCGGGCGAGTCGAGGAGAAGTTGGGCCAGCATGCTTCGGATACTGCTCAGATTCTGTTCGACAACTGCCGAATACCCTTGGATCATCGCCTCGGGGAAGAGGGCCAAGGGTACCGCATCGCGCTTGCCAACCTGGAGAGCGGCCGTATCGGCATTGCATCCCAGAGCGTTGGCATGGCGCGTGCCGGCCTCGATGCGGCCCTGCACTATGCCCGCGAGCGCAAGAGCTTCGGAAAGCCCATTGTGGAGCACCAGGCGGTCGCGTTCCGACTTGCGGACATGGCGACGGAGATCGAAGCGGCGCACCAACTGGTGCTCCACGCCGCAAGCCTCAAGGACGCGGGGCGGGCGTGCCTGAAAGAGGCCTCAATGGCTAAATTGTTCGCGTCCGAGATGGCCGAGCGCGTTTGTTCCGCGGCAATCCAAATACACGGCGGATACGGTTACGTTCGTGACTTCCCCGTCGAGCGAATCTACCGTGACGTGCGCGTCGCCCAGATCTACGAGGGCACGAGTGACGTGCAGCGCATCGTCATCAGCCGAGCATTGGCGAGCCATTAGGCGGCTGATGGGGGAAAGGGTACACGGACCAACGTGGGTCCAGCGGGAACGTTGATGCCAAGCATTACGGCCGATGAATTCGATCAATTGATCCACGAGGGATTACCGCTCGTCGCCCTGTTCGACTTCAAAGTTGAAGCGCTGAGTCATGGGCGCATTCGGATGCGTGCGCCATTCCAACGTGATCACATCCGCCCGGGCGGGACGGTTGCGGGCCCAGTGATCATGACACTCGCAGACTGCGCCATGTACGGTGTCGTTTTGAGCGCCATCGGTCGCATCGAACTCGCCGTGACCACGAACCTCACTATCCACTTTCTGCGCCGTCCGGAACCCGCGGACCTCATTGCAGACGGAAAATTACTGAAACTCGGGCGGCGCCTTGCCGTATGCGAGATAGTCGTTCATTCCGACGCGCACGAGGATCCGGTTGCTCACGTAACCGGGACGTACTCCATTCCGCCGCAGCCCTCCCCGACCCCCGCACCGGCCTGAGCTTTATGCGGCGAAAGCCCCTACAGGACATTCGTGTTCTTGACCTGACACGGCTTCTCCCCGGTCCCCTGTGCGCGCGGCACCTGGCCGACATGGGCGCCGACGTGATCAAAATCGAGGACACCGGAGCAGGCGACTACGCACGGAGCATGGGTCCGGTCAAGGTGGCAAACACACCGTTTTTTCTGATGCTGAACCGCAACAAGCGGGCTTTGCGGCTCGATCTCAAGAAACCCGACGGCCGGGAGGTCCTGCTAAGGCTGGCCGACCACGCCGACGTCCTGGTTGAAGGATTCCGCCCCGGCGTGATGGACCGGCTCGAGTTGGGCTACGGGGCAATCAGAAAAAGAAATCCCTCAATCGTCTACTGTGCCATTACCGGTTATGGGCAGACAGGCCCGTACCGAATGAGGGCGGGTCATGACCTGAATTACTGCGCCTATGCCGGAATTTTGGACCAAATGGGCGGCGAATCAGGCCAGCCCGCCATGTCCAACTTTCAAATCGGGGATCTGGCTGGCGGCACTTTGAGCGCCGCCATGGGAATTCTCGCGGCGCTCGTCGACGCCCGACAAAGCGGCAAAGGCCGTATGGTCGACGTTTCCATGACGGATTGTGCCATGGCCCACAATATCTTCCCGTTGGCGGCCATCGCGGCGAATGGGAAGGCGCCTCCCCGGGGACGGGATCTGCTCACTGGCGCCGTGCCTTGCTACAACGTCTACCCAACGATGGACGGCGGTTACATGGCCGTTGGGGCGCTGGAAGCAAAGTTCTGGAGACAGGTTTGCAAGGTGCTGAACCGCCCCGATCTCGCGGACACGGGCATGGCACAGGGCGTGGAGGGCGAGCGTACGAAAAAGGCGTTGCGCGAAATCTTTCGGACACGTACCCGCGATGATTGGGCGGCAATATTCGACAGCGCGGATTGCTGCGTCTCGCCGGTCCTTTCTGTTGACGAGGCGCGCACGGATAGCCAGATTCGGGCGCGCGGGGTCATCCAAGAATTCGAACATCCCGTAGATGGCGAGTCGCTGCTCTACGACTTCCCGGTGCGCTTCAGCGAAGATCCGGCACCGGACCACCGCCCAGCACCAATGCCGGGCGAACATACGGCCGAGATTCTCGGTGAGGCCGGCTTCACCGATGAGGAAATCGCCCGGTTGCGGAATCAGGGAACGATCTGATGCTTGCGTGCCGCGACTCGATCCACCTCGGGTAGCCCTGGCCGGGTTCGAACGGCGCGCGGCGGCGCAGCGAGTCAAAACACGAGGAGCAACGTCCGATTCTTTTACAGCTCTCGTCAGAAATTTCTTAATGTGGCAAATATTCGCAGTTCTTGCCAGATTGCGCCTTGACCCCCTGAAGTACGGCAACTAGACTTTCAATTGCATGTAGTCATGCGTTCTCCTCCAACTCCTCCTTTGGTGGTTGTGTTGGCCGAGGTTCCTCCGAACCTCGGCTTTCTTTTTGGTGCGACACAATTTTTCTTGACGCGCTGCACCATAGGGTCTATGCTGCATCGCGTCATCTGATGATGACTTCTCCTCCATATCCTCCTTTGGTGCTCTTGAGCCGGGGTTCTCACCCCGGCTTTTCTTTTCTCCCATTCGCAATCCGGAACACGATTGGTCGGGCCACGAAGGGGCTAGGGCCAATACCGAAGCGTACGGGACGGCAAGC
>JBFGYN010000157.1:0-8670 GCA_041587415.1 Candidatus Competibacterales bacterium
CGCGGCCCAGGCACTGACGCCCCCCTCCGGTGACGCGGCGTGGGCTGCGGATCCTGCGGTGCGATTGGCCAGAGCGATCGAACAGGCGTTGGTGGAGGTGGAGGACGACGAGGCCGCCTGGCACCGGAATCAGAAGGGATTACACCAACACTTCACGACGCTGGCCGCGGCGCTCGCCCGCCACGGCCACGATGCCAGTGCCGAGCAGAGCGACGACCTCTTGTTGGTGCGCATCGTTTTCCAGTCCCGGCACTGCGACCCCGATGAGCTGGCCGAAAGCCTGCGCGCGGAGATTTTGGAGCGGCGTGCGCTGCTCGACAACAAAGAGCGAGAGCTGCTCGAGAATTACCTGATCGACGAGGTGGCGAAACACCTCCAGGAGATGATCGCGAACGCCGAACGTCAGGTCAGCCGCATGAACGCCGAAATCGAGAGCCGGCCCATGAGCACCGGCATGAAATTGCGGATCCAGTGGCGGCCCCTGGACGACGGTGAGACGGTTGACGGATTCAGTGCGCCGTCGGGCCTTCGTGAAGCGCGGGATCGGCTGCTGCGCCAGGTGGCGGTCGCCTGGTCGCCTCGCGACCGGCAGGCAGTGGGTGAATTCCTCCAGCAACGAATTCAAGACGCCCGGGACAGCGAAGAGGCGGGCTCGCTGTTGGAGCTTCTCGAACGGGTCTTGGATTACCGGCGCTGGCATCGCTTCGAAATCGAGCGATGGCAGGACGGGCGCTGGCGTCCCGCCTATGGCCCCGCGTCGGGCGGCGAGCGTGCGCTTGTCATCACCATTCCCCTGTTCGCGGCGGCGGCCAGCCACTATGGCAGCGCGCACGATGCTGCGCCCCGGCTGGTGATGTTGGACGAGGTGTTCGCCGGCATCGACGATGACGCCCGGGCCAAGTGCATGGGCCTCCTGGCTCGGTTCGACCTGGATGTGATGATGACGTCGGAACGCGAATGGGGGTGCTATCCGGAGGTTCCCGGCCTTGCCATCGCACAGCTCGTGCGTCGAGAGGGCGTCGACGCCGTGTTCGTCTCCCGGTGGGCGTGGGACGGCCGGCGTCGCGAGCGCGAGGAGACTGCGCCAATGCGTATGGAGGCGCCTGAACCGGTGGCAGAAAACGGGTCGAACACGGAAAGTCTGTTTTGAGGGTCGATCGAGAGCGTCTCGCAAGGCTTTTGGGACGCCCGGCGACGGAGCGTTTGATCGCTGCTTTGCGGAATCTCATGGAACGCGGTGGCGGTGAGGCCGTTACCTTGAGCCGCGTGACCGAAGCCGAGCGCCACGCGGTCGAGACGTTGCTCGGTCGCCGTGCGAGCCGCGGCGCGACGATCCGCGTGCCGCTTGCCCAAGTCGAGGAAACGCTTCGTGGCGCGGGAATTGCCCCGAGTCTGGCGGCGGCGCTGGAAGTGCTCGGCGGCCCGCTGACCGATCGCAACGCGGAACGCGAGGCGCTGACTGCGTCTTGGCAGCAGCTGTTCGAGGCGCACCGGGACCGTGTCGAAGCTATTGGCCTCGGTGCGTGGTTTCAGGGTTTGCGTCAGCGCGGCCTACTCAAGCGCCTTGCGCGAGGCGATGCGGACACGGCCAGGGAACTACTCGAGGGGGCGCTGAGTGTCTTGGAACGCGTCCCGGCGCGAGGCGCCGCGCTCAGCACGGTTGCCGCGGAAGCGCTTGGCGATGCCCATGCTCTGGATCGCGGCCGTCCCGTTGCCACCCTTGTACGGCAGGCGCTCGGAATTCGAGCCCGAATGGGGGAGGAGGGGGAATCAGCGGACGACGAGCGCACTCTCTGGGCCTCTGCGGGCGTGCTCGTGGGCGGAGACATCACGAGCACCGTGCTGGTCCTGAATTTGCCAGCGGCCGACAACACGGCGACCGGTATCGCCGTCGACGCCTTTGGCACCGTGGGTGAGCCCACCTACCTCACGCTGCGCCAACTTCTGCGGGATCCCCCTGACTGGCGGTGCCGCGAGCGCGTGGTCTACGTGTGCGAAAACCCGGCTATTGTCGCGGAAGCCGCCGAGCGCCTGGGAATTTCCTGCGCGCCACTCATTGCTACCTTGGGCCGGCCGCGAGCAGCGGCGCTGACACTTCTGGAACAACTCAGTCAGGCGGGCGCGCGGCTACAGTATCGCGGTGATCTGGACTGGGCGGGAATCGCCATCGCGAACCATTTGCTGGCCCGATACCCGGCCCGGCCGTGGCGAATGGACACCGTCACCTTGTCGGATTTCCAGAATCTGCCAGGCCCGCGCCTGAAGGGCGCACCGGTGCCGGCCAACTGGGACGCAGAACTTCTACCGGCGCTGGAGCAGCGGGGCTCCGCGCTCGAAGAGGAACAGATTTTGGATTTGCTGCTGTCGGATCTGCAGTCATTGGAATGACCCGGGCGCCGCCGGACTTGGGACCAGAGGTTCCCTGAGCCACGCCGACGCAGCTTGATCCGAGCAGCTCAATGGGGCGCGTCTCTATTCAATTGGTCGCGAAGACCCCGTTGTGTCAACGGCAACAGATTCGCCCGGAGCGATGGACGTAGGCACCTCCGGCGCGACTGTGGCGATCAGTTCGTCGAGATCGATTGCTTTGGACTCGACCTTTCCGCTGACGAAATCGATTTCACTGATAATTTGCAATCCCCGTTTCGCCTTCCGGTGGGCCGAAATGAAACCGTCTCGATCGGAGACAACCTGCTCGCCCAAGCCGAGGAGCTTGTCGACGAATGCGGAGAACGGATAACCCTGCTCGGTGATGTTCCCCGGCTTGTTTAGTCGGATCTCGTGGAAAATTCCGATATTGTCAATGCTGCGCATCGCGACGTTGGAGCGAACGCCCTTGAGCTGCTGGCGATTCGCGAGAAAAAATTCGCGCATCTCGAAGTACGATTGTATCTCCTTGCTGAGCGTGCTCGTCTGAATGATTTCCTCGGTGCGATCACGAACGAATGCGGCGTCTGAGCGAACTTCCTCACGAGTCGACGGCACCAGCCGGATGAGAATCACTTCCTCGCAACCCTCCCTGAACAGGTAGGTGAAAGGAGGATTCGAGGTGAAATAGCCGTCCCAATAGACATTCGATCCTATCCGCACGGGTGCGAACGCGCTCGGGTGAGCGGTTGAGGCGAGTACGCCATCCAAGGTCAGTTCATGGAGAATTGGATGGACCTTCGCGATGCCCAGCTTCCCGTAGCGGCTGATCATGCGCGCGTTATTGGTGAAGAAATGCGCCATGGTGGTCCGAACCTCCGTCGCGGCCACGGTGACGTAGGGCCGTCTGGCCGGAAGGAGTGGGACGTCGTTCTGCGCGGGCAGATTCGGGTCGACGGCCCGTAACAGTTGTTCGACGAGTCGGTTCAGAACCCGGCTGCCACGCGCTTGGTCTCCCATCGAGGCGCTCAAGTGAGGCGTGCTGTCGGTGAAGTGCCTGCCCATTCCGATTATGGCCTCCACAAACTCGTCGGGTACCAGGTGCAGCGGTGCGACGTGCTTCTTGACCACGGACTCGATGCGATTCAACTGCCAGAGACAATTGATGTAGTGCGTCGGGTTTTTGCCCCCTTCGTGCAACCCCTTACCCAGGGCGAGGGCATTGAGCGCCCCACCCGAAGTCCCGCTGATGGAGCGAATCTGGTCTGCAGCTAGAAATCGCCTTCTGCGATTCAACAGCGCCTTCAGTACGCCCGCCGTGAATGCGGCGTAGGCGCCACCCCCTTGTAACGCCAGTCCAATGTCCTTGCCTTCCATTACGTCCACTCCCCGTCACCAATCTTGAATCTGTGCTCCCGGGTGCCGGAACCCCCAATATCAGAGTGAGCCAGACACACACGGGATTCAAATCCATCGGGCAGCGAGCGCGATCTTTGGGTGGCCGTGCGCTCGATATTCACAGGTCCAGCTTGCGCTCGACCCAGCCCACTCGGCAATTGCCCACGCGCAGGACAGCAGCGCCGTGTCCAATTACCACCCAGCTCAATATTCTGCGGCCGGTGCTGCCTCGACTCCGAAGGTGGAAGAGGGAGCCTTCACTGCCGAATCGTCCACGGCCCCAACCATCCAAGTGACCCATCTCCCGATGCGCTTCGCCCTCCAGCATTCGCGCACCGTGGAGTGAGAGGTCGGCGTACAGAGGGGCATTCCACTCCAGCGTCTTTGCCGAATTCAAGATGTATGTGGGAAGGTAGCCATGGTTCTCGACCGTCGCCTGGAGCCGGACCGTGTCCGTGTCCAGATGCTCCTTCTCGAGGCCGCCGATCACGACATTGGGCGCGAGGGCAGCGACCCTCAGCCACAGTGCCGACTGCGCATGGCATGCTTCCGGAAGAATCCCGTATGGTGGGTTCAAAATGCCGACTCTCGTGTCGAGGCCCCCCACGTCCACTGCCCCCAGCTGGGGATGGGTGATCGGCCGCCAAGGACGAAAGACGCGTGACTCATTGTGCTCCCGGTCCCACTCGGCGAGTCGCAAAACGTCTTCTCTTCGAATATGAGTATAGTGGTCGACGAATGGCCTTTGACGCTCGATGCCAAGGCGAGCAAAGAGATCCCAAAGCTCGCAGACCATGGACAGGCAGCCGCGCTGGTGATAGGCAAAGTCGGAGAGGTCCCCGTGCAAGGGTTTTCCCGGTTCGTAGGTGAACTCTTCGAAACCGCTCACCGTTGGGTAGCCGCTCAGTTGTTCCGCCCAAACGGCCACCTGGCGGTAAAGTGCCAGGTCGGCGCGGTCCATGCGGGTGTCAGGTTGGTGGCCTGAGGGTCGAATGTAGACACCGCCGAAGGTGTGTAGATTTAGCCACGCGAAAAGGTTCGGGTGCCGGCAGGCGAATTCGACAACGGCGCGGGATTCGGGCTCGCTCGTGGGGTACGGGCCAGCGCCCACTTGTTCCTCCTCCTGCGCCCAGGAATACGGAAAGTTGCGGTTCAGGTCCGGCCAGTTGTCGCTGAGGAAGCTCGGGCTGGGAATGTTGCGTCCGTCGAACTGCTCGATATGGCCTTCCGGGTAGAGCTTGTAGAACGGCCCATCGTCGTCGAGCCCACGCAGCAACATCAGTCCCGGAAATTCGGGCGATTCCACATATTCGCCGGTCGGGTCCTCGCGGCGCATGGTCAAGGCCAGTCCGTCCCCATCGACGTCGCCACACCGCCACCGTGGATGCGCACGATTGGGGCGTTTGTCGCGGGGCACGGAGCGGACGTATGCGCCGGTCTTCAGTATCCGCTCCGCCCCATCGGGTGACATGCGCGGCATGATGTGGAACAGCACGGCGCGAGCACGCTCTTGGGCGCGCGAGGAGAGATTGTGTAGCGACCGGTCGGAGATCAGATGCTGGCGAATCGCGTCCTCGGCGATGGCGAGCGCCACACTTGATCCCGCCAGCTCGTTGGCGTGCATGTTGCCGTCGGCCCAGACGGCGGGCCGCGTGCGTTCGGGCTCGGGCCCTACTGTCATCACCCAAAGCTCTCGACCTTCCTCGGTCCGTCCAAGGCTGTCGAGATGGGCGATCTCTGGAAAATGCCGGGCCCAGGACTGGACCTGTGCCGTCAGCTCGTCGTAAGACACGTACCGGTGTCGGAAACCGATGGACAGTGCACTCAATTCATGGTCGGGCATCGTAGCCTCGGCAACGATTTCAGACGAGGGAACCCACAATAACGATAGACGACACTGGACATTATTACGGCAAAAATGAGCCCCGATGTACGAACCTACACTGCGCGGCGCTGGTCAATTCTGGCCGGTGACGCGCTAGGAGTCTGTCGCTCACCGACCGGACGCCCACTTCGACGCCGATGTTCGGGCTCGCCGACGAAGGCCTACTGCTCATTGAGATCGTGGAAAGCTCGACCGTGATCAGCAAGAGCCCGGGAAAGAGTGGCGGGGCGTTGCCGTCGTGTTTCTGTCAATGAATGAGGCCTAAATAAATTAGACAATTAGTCGACTATTGGCGTAAACTTGCGCGGTAATCCAAGACAGAGTGTATACATGCACGACCAAACTGTTAATGCGGCAAGCATCGATCCTCGAGAAGTCGAATACTATAGCGCTCTCGCAAATACCTGGTGGGATCGCAACGGCCCATTTTGGCCCTTGCACCGGCTCAACGAGCTCCGGGTTGGATGGATCCGGGACCGGCTGTGCACGCATTTCGGGCGGAATGCGAACTCGAGCGCACCGCTTACTGGCCTGCGCATACTGGATGTGGGCTGCGGCGGCGGCATCCTCTCGGAATCCATGGCTCGACTGGGCGCCCAGGTCGAGGGCATCGACGTAGTGGAGAAAAACATTCAAGTGGCCCGACTGCATGCCCAGCGGCTGGCGTTGGACATTGGCTACAGCCTGCGTACCGCGGAAAGCCTGGCGGCGATGGGACGGCAGTTCGACGCAGTGCTCAACATGGAGGTTGTGGAGCACGTCGCGGACCTCCCCGGATTTCTCAATGCGTGCAGTCGGCTGGTACGGCCGGGCGGCATGATGGTCGTATCGACAATTAACCGCACGCCGCTGGCGTGGTTGTTTGCCATCGTGGGTGCCGAGTACGTGCTCGGCTGGTTGCCGAAGGGGACGCATCGCTGGCGCATGTTCAGGCGGCCCGCCGAGATCGACGCATTGCTGCACAGGAACGGGCTCGCCGTTGAAGCGATGACCGGCGTCAGGGTGAACCCATTCACGAGAACGTTCTCCCTGCAACGGGGTGTCGCCGTGAACTATATGCTCTACGCGGTGTTGAGCGGAGCGTTGGACGAGACACTCGAGGCGCCGCGGACTGGCGACTGACGCGCTGGACGAGCGCGGTGGCGGGCAGATGCACTCACCTGTCGTGGACCACCCATTGAGGGCTGGCGATCGCGACGCACTCGGCCGCAGCTATCAGGATTACGGGCCAAGTCGATAGTTGGCGCGATCCGTCCACCGCGATCTTCGGTTCGAGGAATCATGCGTCGGCAATCATCGCCACGACTTGGCGCGAGGTACGGTTTGCAGGTTCGGAAACGCCCGAACGGGATTTTTGCCGACTCGTCAGTTTGGGCAAGGCGATGAGGCTGACCTCGCACATCTTGTCGGTGTCGATCCGCAGCAGCGGGCAATGCGGATTTGCAGGTTGCAGTTCGGCGAACTATTGTCTAGTGGGTTTCTCGACACTGCGACGAAAGAGCGCAATACTCCGATTTAGAGGAGTCGAGCCGCGCATCGGAGGTTGGGCCGGCGTTTGTTCTTCGCGTTAGAGTGAGCTCGGGACTCTGGCTCAGTCAACGTTTGATGCAGCGGCGTCGCCACTTGCCGCCGGGCGCAAGTCGCACGCGGTGACATCGAAGGTGACAATCGAAAAGTGAAAAGTGGCCAGGGTTCCAATGAGACGCGTCTCAAGATCGGCACAGTGTCGCGCCTGACCGGCTTGTCGGTGCACGTGCTCCGTAAGTGGGAGGAGCGATACGGAGCCGTACACCCAGTGCGAACGGCTGGTGGCGGGAGACTCTACACACGGCAAGACGTCCAGCGTCTGGCCCTGATCAGGCGGCTCACTCAGGCGGGATCGTCCCTCGGTGAAATCGCCAACTCGTCGCTTGAATCTCTTGAAAGTCAGGCGCGCTCTCTGCTCGGGCAGGGCAACATCGGCCCGGCGTTGGACGAACGAGACTCGGAAATTCACCTGGGCGTTGTCGGCGATGCCCTGCCGACGATTTTGCGCGTCGAAGCCGGAGCCCCAGGAATGCCGAAGATTGTCGCCTCTGGTGACTCGATGGCGGCCCTGGAGAAGGCGCTCGGCGACCGGCAGATCGACTTGTTGGTGCTCGAATGCCCCACGGTCCACGCCGACGCGGTGCTGGAACTGGGGCGTGTACTGGGGCGTTTCGGAGCGCGTGGGGCGATCGCCGTCTACGGTTTTGGCTCGCGCGATGCGTTGGACATGCTGCGACGAATTGGCGTTGCGCTCATGCGTGCGCCGATCCACCCCACCGAGCTGCACGAGGTGGCGCTCGGACTTATGGAGCGGCTGAATGCGGGCACGCTGGCGCTGCGGCAACCGCCGATGGCCACGGTTGACGACGCAATTCCGGGCCCGAGATTTTCTCTCGAGAAGGTCGCACAGGTGGCGCTTTCGCATCCTGCCATGCGATGCGAGTGCCCGCACCATCTGGCCGATATCATTGCGAGTCTTCTCGCCTTCGAGCGCTACAGCGCCGAGTGCGAGAGCCGGAATGCGGCCGACGCCGAGCTGCACCGCTTTCTTGCCGTTACCGCCGGGCGTTCACGGGCAGCGTTCGAGCAAGCTCTGGTGCGCGTCGCGGAAGCCGAAGGAATCGATCTGGGTGCTTGAGCGATCGCTTGCCGGGTTCGACAAAGCACTATGGCGCGTCACACGGCCGAACCTCTACTAGTGCGTCATGGGCAACGCTCTTCCAGCGGTAGCACGTTTGTGGCGTTTCCGAGCACCCACCTTCCTTCAAACCGTAGCGACGGCTATGACTTTCCGTCCAAGCGCGTGCTCGGAACCACCACAATCGCACACTTGTCCGGGAGCCCGGTGAGCGATGCGGGTTCGGCACGTTCGGTTGCGTTCGGAGAGTGCGGAGTCGGCGAAAACGGCCATGGGTCCGAATTTACCATGAGGTCCGCCTGCCGCAGCGGCATCCTGTGCGTACAGATCGGATCCCTTTCATGAATGGGCGCCC
>JBFGYN010000158.1:0-8657 GCA_041587415.1 Candidatus Competibacterales bacterium
ATCGAATTTAATAACGCCAATGATGTTTTGGTCACAGGAAGTGTTTGGCAACATTATCCAGAAAACTTTCCTCGTGAGGTGGCAAGAGGGATACAAATTGGACGTGCAAAAAGCGTTCGAATCGAAACCATCGGCGCGCATCCCGTCGAGAACGGCGAAGTGCTCCGTTGGACGTTTCAGGCAGAGTTGCGTGTACCGATTGATTATTCGCGATACCCGCTAGAGGTAGAGCATCTGGATATGCAGTTGCTTCCTTTGGCAACGAATCAGAGTATCGTATTAGTGCCGTATCTTGATTCTTACAAACTTACCACGGCCACTCTTCTGCCTGGCTTGGATGATGCGGTTTTTCTGCCGGGTTGGAAACTTACCGAGAGTTTTTTTGTTTTGCGTGTCGAGCAAAAAAATACAAATTTCGGTATTGAGCAGAATTTTGACCGAGAAACACTGCCGACACTGTATTTTTCGGTGGGACTGAAACGGGTTTTCATCGACGCATTCATTTCGAATTTGACACCATTGATTATTGTAGCCGTCGTGCTTTTCGCGTTGGTGCTTTTATCAAGGAGTGTAGAAGTAGGACGGATCATGAGTGTGTGCGTGGCGGTGTTTTTTGTTGTGGTTTTTTCGCACCTGGACATACGCAAACATATCGCAGCAGGTGAAATTTTTTACTTAGAGTATTTTTACTTCGTCATATATTTCGCGATTATTCTTGTACCGATGGATGCTTTCAGGATTGCGCTGCAATTGAAGCCGCGTTTTTTCGAAGCCCACGATGGGCTGCTTCCGAGGGTGACCTTCTGGCCGAGTATCTTGGGTATATTTTTTGCGATTACCGTGATGAAGTTCTACTGAATGCAATTGTTCCGGGCATGGGAACGAGCACGGGGTGGGTGCGCCTGGTTTGACGGTCAGGCGCTCAGAAAATCGTCGTCGTGGCCCGCAATGAATCGCCTCCGCGAGGTGGTTCAGCTTATTTTTGGCCGAGAAGCTGCGACGTGGTCGCTTCTCAACCTGCGGAGCCGGTGTGACCTCCCTTCTTGGAAGACGCAGCTTGACCCGAACGTCGCACCAGGACGCTCGCATTTGCGCAATTGGGTCAAGGAAAACAGTGATTCGTGCGCTTTTTAGCCATTGACACTCTGTCACCGGGGGGTGCTACCCGGTTTTTTCGCGGGTTCTGGCCACCCGTCTTGCCCGATCGCACGGCAAGTCGATGTGTCGATCGACTTTTACACGATCACACAAGCTGATTCGGCCGGTCCTCCGCGAAAACTGCGGATCCCGATGCTACGTCCGGGTGAGGCAGCCGCGAATTTAGGGCTGGCGGCCAGTGCTCGCGATGTACTCCAAACGGTGACAGGCGACCTGGCGGCCGTCATAGTGACGGAGCTCGGGGCGCGTTGCGCGGCATTCGTCGGCCGCATATGGGCAGCGGGAATTGAATGCGCAGCCTGGTGGCGGGGCGAGCGGGGACGGAAGTTCACCTTTCAGTATGATTCTTTGCTTGCGCTTTTTCGGATCGATGTGAGGAGTACTCGACAACAGCGCCCGCGTATAGGGATGCCTCGGCGAGGAAAAGATCTGTTCTTTCGGCCCGAACTCGACGGCACGACCGAGGTACATGACCATCACGTCATTCGCAATGTGTTCGACCACCGAGAGATCATGGGAAATGAACAGGTAGGCGAGCTGAAATTCTTCCTGAAGGTCCATCATCAGATTAAGGACTTGTGCCTGAATGGACACGTCCAGAGCCGATACCGGTTCATCGGCAACCATTAGACGCGGCTGCAGCATGAGCGCTCTGGCAATGGCGATTCGCTGTCGTTGGCCCCCGGAGAACATGTGTGGGTAGCGCTGGTAGTGTTCCGGGCGAAGGCCGACTCTGCGCATGGTTTCCCGCACCTGCTCGGCCTGTTCGCGCCGGCTCAGCTGTGTATTGATGGCCAGTGGTTCGCCGATGATGATGCCGACCTTTTTACGCGGGTTCAGTGAACCAAACGGGTCCTGAAAAATGATCTGGACCTTCTTTCTCGCCTTTTTCAGGGTATCTCGACTTGGATGGGTGACATCGATGCCGTCCAATCGAAGTTCGCCGCTTGTTGGGTGTTCGATCAATGTGACCTGGCGTGCGAGCGTGGACTTGCCACAGCCGGATTCGCCGACTACGGCGAGTGTCCGACCCGCTTGGAGAGAGAAGCTCACCCCGTTCAGTGCGTTGACGTGGGCCGCACTCTTGGTCCAGCCACGGGAAACCGTGTAAGTCCGAGATACGTCACGCGCTTCGAGGACGGGTGTGCTCACGTGGGCTGTCCTGCCTCGTCGAGTGGTGTGTGGCAGCGCACCAAGTGGATCTTTGGACCTGCCAGTACGGGTGCTTCGAGCCGACAGCGCTCGTTCGCGAAACGGCAACGCGGATTCAGCAGGCATCCATTTGGCCGATCATACTGCCCCGGCACGACGCCGGGGATGGTTTCAAGCCGGCGCTGGCCGCGTGCGCGCTCGGGAAGCGCGTTCAGCAGGGCATGGGTGTATGGGTGCCGTGGGTGCTCGAAAATATCGTCGACGCGACCGGTCTCAACCACCTGTCCTGCGTACATCACCACGATACGCTGCGCGGCCTCGGCGACAAGACCGAGATCGTGGGTTATCAGGATGAGCGCCATGCTCCGATCGCGCTGCAGCTCGAGCAACAGTTGCAGGATCTGAGACTGAATGGTCACGTCCAGCGCGGTGGTCGGTTCGTCGGCAATCAGCAACTTTGGGTTGCAGGCAATGGACATCGCGATCATGACCCGTTGGCTCATGCCACCCGACAACTGATGCGGGAACGCCCTCATTCGCTGGTTTGGATCCGGGATTCCTACCTGATCCAAGAGCGCCACGGTGCGCGCCCGCCGCTCTCGGCGGGTACCGCCCTGGTGAACCTTCAGGGCTTCCATGATTTGAAATTCCACTGTGAAGCACGGATTGAGGCTGGTCATGGGCTCCTGAAAGATCATCGCGATGTCGCTGCCGGTGAGCTGCCGGCGCTGACCAGGGTCCAGTGAGAGTAGATCTTGGTCCTGAAACCGCATGCGTTCGGCGCGAACCCGCCCTGGATGATCGATCAGGCCCATGAGGGCCAGAGAGGTGACGCTCTTGCCGGAGCCGGATTCTCCGACAATGCCAAGCACCTCGCCGGCGTCGACCTTCAGATCCACATTGTCTACGGCGCGGAATGGTGACTTTTCCGTTCCAAACTCGACCGTAAGCTTGTCGATCTCGAGCAGCGCCATCAGACCTTCATTTTTGGGTCTAGAGCGTCGCGCAGCCCGTCACCCATCAGGTTAAACGCCAACACAGTCAGCAGGATCGCGAGCCCCGGGAACGTCACCACCCACCATTTGCCACCGAGCACGAACTGACGGGCATTTGCCAACATGCTGCCCCACTCCGGTATCGGCGGTTGGGCACCGAGTCCGAGGAAACCGAGTGCGGCCGCGTCCAGAATAGCCGTGGAAAATCCCAGCGTCGCCTGCACGATCAATGGCGCCATGCAGTTTGGAAGAATTGTCACGAACATGATTCGAAGGTGACCGGCGCCGGCGACCCTGGAGGCCGTCACATAGTCTCGGTTGACCTCGCCGATGGCCGCCGCCCGGGTCAAACGCACATAGTGGGGCAGCACGACGATGGCAATGGCAATCGCGGCGTTTATTAGGCTGGGACCGAGAATGGCAACGATGGCGATGGCGAGCAAGAGGCTAGGAAGGGCCAACATGACGTCCATCATTCGCATGATGAGGGTCTCCGTGGGCCCGCGAACGTAACCGGCCGTCAGACCCAGGAGGACGCCCAGCGCGAGCGATAGAGTCACGACGATCACGCCGATCATCAGGGATAGGCGTGCCCCGTGCATGAGCCGCGACAGCATGTCTCGGCCAACGTCATCGGTGCCGAACAGAAAGCGACTGTCGCCCCCGGCCTGCCACGCCGGTGGCTGGAGAATTGCGTCGCGGTACTGTTCGAAGGGCGGGTGTGGCGCGAGCAGATCGGCCCCAAGGGCAATGACGAGCACCACAACAATAAAGCAAAATCCCGCAAGAGCTCCGCGGTTGTGGCTGAAATACTGCCAAAATTCCTTGAGGGGGTGAGGCGGCGCAGCGAAAGTGCCCGCCGCGGCCTCCGTTGTCACCGTTTCATTTGCCATGCCGGTGTCTCAGCGGGTATGTCGAATGCGAGGGTTGACCACACCGTAGAGCACGTCAACGATGAGGTTCACCAGAATGACGACGCAGGCGACCAGCAAAATGCCTCCCTGAACTGCCGGATAATCGCGTCGTCCGATGGCGTCGACTAGCCATTTTCCGATACCCGGCCAAGCGAAAATGGTCTCGGTCAGAATGGCGCCGGCGAGCAATACCCCGACTTGCAGACCAATCACGGTGATAACCGGGATCAGCGCATTACGCAATGCGTGCACACTGATCACACGCATCGGCGAAAGGCCTTTAGCCCGTGCGGTGCGAATGTAGTCTTCGCGCAGGACTTCGAGCATGGACGAGCGCGTCATCCGCGCGATCACTGCCAGCGGGATCGTCCCGAGCACGATCGAGGGCAAAATCAGATGGCTGAGCGCCGATCGGAAGGCGCCCGCTTCATCGGACAAGAGGCTGTCGATGAGCATGAAACCGGTAACGGAGTCGACCCAGTAAAGCGCAGATATGCGACCCGACACGGGAGTCCAACCCAGCGTCACCGAAAACAGCAAAATCAGAAGCAGACCCCACCAGAAAATGGGCATGGAATAGCCCGTGAGAGAGGCCGCCATGACTGTGTGGTCGAAGACGGAGCCACGCTTCACGGCGGCCAGAATACCCACAGGTAAGCCCACGAGCGCCGCAAGGATCATTGCGCAGACGGACAGCTCGATGGTTGCTGGGAATCGGGCGAGAAATTCGTCCAGCACTGGCTGACGGGTTGAGATCGATTTGCCGAGATCGCCTTGCAGCACACCGCCAACGTACTCCAGATATTGCACGGGCAGCGGTCGATCCAGACCCATATCCGCCATGAGTTGCGCGTGGCGTTCCGGAGTGATGCCGCGCTCGCCCGCGAGCAGCAGCACCGGATCTCCCGGGATGAGATGAATCAGCGCGAACGTGAGGAGGGTGACGCCGATAAACGCCGGAATCACCAGCCCCATCCGTCGAAGTAGAAAACCGATCATGCACTTGGCTCCGCGCGGAGACCGCGGGTCTCCGCGTGAATCAACTGCCTATTTCAGGCCGACGCCATAGAATGGATGACCACCAAACGGGTCGATTCGGAAGTCGATGACCTCTTTTCGGACCGGCTTGAAGACCACGGAATGGGCAATCGTGACCCACGGTGCTTCTTCCTTGAAAACGAGCTGTGCTTCTTCGTATAGCTTTGTGCGTTCACTCTTGTCGCTGACCACCTTGGCCTGCTGAATCAAGTCGTCGAACGGCTTGTGACACCATCGCGCGCGATTTGCCCCGCCCACTGCGTCGCAGCCAAGTAGCACGGCCAAAAAGTTGTCCGGATCACCGTTGTCGCCGGTCCAGCCGAGCAGCAAGGTCTGATGCTCGCCGTCTTTCGAACGCTTCAGATACTCGCCCCACTCGAAGGAGACGACCTTCGCCGAAACACCGATTTTTGCCCAGTCCGCTTGGATGATCTCGGCCATGCGCCGCGCGTTCGGGTTGTACGGTCGCTGCACCGGCATGGCCCAGATGTCGGTCTCGAAGCCATCGGCAAGACCGGCTTCCGCCAACAGCGACCTGGCCTTGTCTGGATCATAGGGATAGTCCTCGGTCGCACTGTTATAGGACCAAATGGTCGGGGGGATCGGGTTCTTGGCAACCTTGCCGGCCCCCTGGAATACGGCCTCGATGATCGCCTCTTTGTTGATGGCCATGTTCAAGGCTTGGCGTACGCGCTTATCGGTGAAGGGTTCCTTTTCGGTGTTGAACGCCAGATAGCCGACGTTGAGCCCCTCCTGCTGCAAGAGATTGATGTCGGCGTCCTGCGCCATGGCTTCCAGATCCGCCGGATTCGGGTAAGGCATGACGTGACACTCCCCTGCCTTCACCTTTGCGTAGCGCACTGACGCATCTGGGGTGATCGAAAACACCAGCTTGTCGATCGGTGCCGGGCCGCCCCAGTAGTCGGGGAAGGCCTGAAAGCGGATGACGGCGTCCTTTTGATAAGCGACCAACTGGAACGGCCCGGTCCCGATCGGATCCAAATCCACTCTATCAGGCGTGCCGGCCTGCATCATGGCGTCGGCGTACTCGGCAGACATGATGGAAGCGAAGTCCATTCCCAGATTAGCGATCAGCGGTGCCTCTGGACGGTTCAGGTGAAAACGGACCGTGTGGTCGTCGACACGCTCGATCTCTTTCAGGAGTTCGCCCATGCTCATGCCGTTGAAATACTCGTAGGCTCCTCCGGAAACCTTGTGGTAGGGATGGTCCTCCTTCCATTGGCGTTCGAAGCTGTAGATGACGTCGTCCGCGTTGAACTCGCGAGTGGGCGTAAAAGTCTCGCTGCTGTGAAACTTGACACCCTGGCGCAGATGAAATGTGTAGGTGAGGCCGTCCTCGGAAACTTCCCATGTCTCGGCCAGTCCGGGCTCGATGTTCGTGGTTCCCCGTTCGAATTGAACGAGACCGTCGTACACCTGACGAGAACTGGCGTCGAATGTCGTGCCAGCCGTGTAGAGCTGCGGGTTGAACCCTTCCGGGCTACCCTCGGAACAAAATACGAGCGTCTTTGCGCCGACGCTGGGCGCGGCGACACCGAGGCCGACTGCAACGGCCATGGGTAGCAGAAGCGGAGTCACTCTCATCATTCGCTCTCCTCGATATCGGAATTTGAATTTTCTTGTCACGGGACACGGCGCCCCGCGAGATCAATCGCGTCCCGGCGCGACAAATCTCATGTCCCAGTCAGGATAGCCCATTTGTGTCAATTTGGTGCAGGGCCGCGCGTTTTCGGAGCCGCCCCAAACCGTGCTATCGCGGGGACAGCGATGCCCGTGACAGATTGTTTTCTGTCGATTTCTCAATCATGAATATCAGGCAATCACTTGCAGCGGTTTCGAGCGGCCTGGTGAGCGATGCGGGCCAGTTAGGACGGGTGAATAGGGGTGCAACGTTGGCCGACGGGGAACGCGAGTTCGTAGCCTTCTCGAATGCAGAGTTGTGGCCGCTTGGTAGAAAACGCAATTATGCCAGGGGGATTTCCGTCCGTGGGCTTGGCTGTGTTTTCCACAATGTCCAGTGCGTGACGTCGGCCCAGACTGGCGGGTGTTGTCCAAACGCGTCAATCATTCTGGGGCAAAATGTCAGGTTGGATGGCCGGGTGCGAACTCGTACCCGACGTTGTGGTGCGGTCGGGGCGCTCGCTGGCCCTCGGCTGCCCAGCTCGCCCTTTGGGCAACCCGTCGCGACGGCTCCGCTTGGCGCCGCGAAAGGGCGCTGGATCGCCAGACGAACCGTGCGATCAATTGCGCCCCCCACGCAACGTCCGGGTCAGGCGTGCGCCAGAGGATGCTGGGAGCTGAGATTCAGAAGAAGTGCTGATCCGGCGACACCAATGCTATGCGTGCCGCCGGGCGCGGAGCTTTCCCGGCGGCCCTTCCGGTCACTGGCGGCGGATCAGGTGGGCTGACCTTCGTCAGCGAGCCGTTGGATGAGGGAGTCGAGACCTCGCGCGCGAATCTCACCGGTAAAGCTCGCCCGGTAATTGGTGACGATGCTCACACCCTCGATCGACATGTCGTACACCTTCCACGCCTCCCCGACGCGATATACTTTGTAACTCATCTGAATCGGTGCGGCATTCAACAGATTGACGTGCGTCCGCACCGTGGCGCGCCTCGCGTTTTTGGCCATATCGGCGGGGTGCACGTCGATGGTGATGGTTTGCGGATCGACGCCCTCGAGCAATGCGCTGACGGAGGTTGCGTAGAATCGGGTTAGAAGGTCCTGGAACCGGTCGCGGAAATCACGTCGCTGTGCGGGCGTCGCCGGCTTCCAGTAGCGGCCGAGGACCAATTGTGACATGCGGTCGAGATCCAGGTATTGCGCTACCACCGGGTAAACTCGACCGACAAGCTGATTCGAATCGTTCACCGCCTCGGGCGGCGCGCCGCGCAGTGCCGCCAGCACGTCGGCCGTAGCCGTGCGGATCGTGGCTTCCGGCGCATCGGCGGCGACGGCCGGTCTCATGGAATGCAGTGCCAGAAAAAGGGCTAGCACGATGCCCGCGATCCAAATCCACGAGTGTGGTCTGTGCTCTGGGACAACAATATCTTTCGGCATGATCTCGACTCCCTGTCAGTGTTTTTTCTGATTTTCGCCTGGATGCCGTCAGCTTGCTCCTTGCCTCGGCACCGCCATCCGCTGCAGCAGAGAACGTGCCATTTGTACCGACGTCCCCGGGAAGCGGGCCGGGAGAGGGCCCGAATCTGCCTACGTCTTCTCGAACTTCGTAACCGCACGGGCACGAGGGCGAAGCGGGGTCCAAATCGCAGCTGTCCGATGAGGCGGCATCCGAACAGCGAGCTAAATTCGCCTGCTCTTGGGCGACGCACGAGTTTGCCGCTCGGCTATCGGGTTTGGCGGGAGGGCAACCCCAAA
>JBFGYN010000159.1:0-8631 GCA_041587415.1 Candidatus Competibacterales bacterium
ACGGCGAGCCAGTCGAGCAGGATGGTACGCAACCCAGCCGAGCCGGGCCCAGCGGGCTGGACCGCAAGTGCGGCTGACAGCACATACCTTAGCCAGGGTCGTGGTTCAGCTTCAACGACTCTGGAGGGACTTGTTGCCCGGCCCACCCAGGCCGACTTTGACGGCGTCGAGCAAATTGAAGAACAAGTCGACAGCGTATCCCACCGCGAAGGCGAGACCGAGCACGGTGAGCCCGCCCGCTCCGTTTAAGGTCTCTTCACTAAACACGATGCCAATCGTCGCCCCACCGACTACGCCGAGCAGGACACGAGCACCGAGGCTGATGCCGTCGACCCGGGTCAGCGTCATGGACTTGAACGCCTCATTCGCCGCACGCACGGCCGAGGTAAGCGCCCCGAGGAGCGCGTAGAGCATCGGCATCAGGAACAAACTGAACAGGTTTTCCACGAGCTCGGCCTGCAAACGCACGGCCCTCTGTTCTAGGGTCGCAAACTCGGCCTTGCTGGCGTTGTCGATGATGAGCTTGTTGGCGGTGAGAAACTCGATGTGGGATTCCTCATCCTGCGCGTCCACCGGATGAATCGTTCCCGTCCGTATGACCTGACAGACTCCCGGAGAAGAGTCAACGGCCTCAAGACCCATGTTTCGGGCATTGCGCAACGAATCAAGCGGATTCAGTAGTGCGGCGAGATGCGAGGCGGCGGCCCTGTAGACCAACGTCAGCTCGCACATCCTTGACAATTTGTTTGCCAGGCTGCCGCTGGGAAGACTGAGCTGCGTCGCCTCGTCGTGGTAGCTGGTGCGGGCGTCCTTCATGCGCTCAATCTGGCTCCCGATCAACGTCTGATAACCATTGGAAAACAGCGCCAACAACAACACGACCCCGATATACCAGAGCCAAATCCTGAGCGGGCTCGAAGCTTGCTCGCTTTGGACCCTAGCGAACAGACGGATCGCCTCCGGGCGTCGATTTCCCAAGAACTCCGTCGCGGCCATCGTCGCCTTACGGTATTCCACCTCCTCGTCCTCGGTCAGAGAGCAACCAGGATCGTCGCGAAACCGCTTGCGGAGCGTGACGAGCGTAGTCAGATGTTCTTCACTGAATTTACCCTGTCCGTACTTCGTGATGTACCAGAGCCTGACATCGTTGTCGCCGATGATTTGCGTGATTTGCTCGTCCGCGGACTGCGAAGCGCGCGGATGGGACAGTACGCCTGGAAGAACGTCATGTGTCGGCTCGAGCACTACCTCCGCAACCGGAATTTCCCGTGATTCGGCGACAACCGATTCCCCTTCAGAAGCTGACGGGCCTGCTTTGGTGCTGGGCAACTCGTGACCCGGCCGATCGTGAGAACGAGAAAGCATGATCAACGCCTACCTCTTTCCAATTGAATTCGTCATCCGCCGCCAACACCAGCGCAAGCGCAGGTCCGCCCGCTGCCACGGTATTTTCGAGCGCAGGAATGCGACGACTTTTTCGGGACGTCTGAGGGCCATCGCGAGTCAGCGTTCGGGATACCGCCCATTTGTCAGCGGAGCGCTCCAGAATCAGTGCAAGCCGACACGGCATCGGGTTCGATACTCCTTGACTGCTCAGGCTGGCAGCTTGGTGCAGTCGACGCGGCGGTGTGCCGGAGAAGCAGCGGAAGATGAATTGATCGCCCTGCACCCATCATGGCTGATGGATCTCGCAAAGTTCGCTAACGGGAGATAGAACATACCCGTACCACGACTTTCTATCAGTGAACTAGGACACAGTATGAACCAAAGACCAACGCCCAGACTCGTCGCGGCGCGTGGGGTTAGACAGCGCGATCGAAAGCGGCCGCGAGAATTGTCCGAGCAGCGAACTGGAGTCTGGCCCACTCAGACTCGATACCATAAACTCATAGTCCGTCTACATCAGACTAAGTCGTGCCGTGCAAAACCCCTTTGTGTTCGAAGAATTCGCGACTGGCGAGCATTTTTGCGGTCGCCGCGAGGAACTAAGAAAGATCAAACAGTTGCTCAGTGACCGCAAGAACGTCCTGCTGTATTCGCGTCGGCGCTACGGCAAATCATCGCTGATCAAGGAGTTGTTCGAACGCCACTTGCCGAAGAATCGTTTTCTGCCCATCTACGTTGATCTGTTCGAGGTGCTGGAGGCCGAGGACTTCGCGCGCCTGTTCTACGGTGCGTCAGCTACCGCAATGGGATTCCAACCGAAAAAGGCGTTGCGGGAGCTGGTCGGTTACTTCTCGAAGGTCAACTTCTCATTCACGCTGGGGCGCGACGGCACGCCCCGGCTCACCCCGGTAATCGGCGGGCGGGATGCCGACGAGCTGATCGCCGACGCTTTCGACGGTATCGAGGCTTACGGCCGCGATAGCGGTCGAACCGTGGTGGTTGCCTTCGACGAGTTCCAGCAGATCAACACAGTGAAAGACGTGAGAATCGACGCCATTATTCGCAAGCACATCCAGGCACAGCGACACACCGCCTATCTGTTTAGCGGCTCGAAACAACACATGCTGACGGGGCTATTTCGTGATCAGAAAAGCCCCCTTTGCCAGATGGCGACCAGCACCCACCTAGGGGGCATCGACATTGACGTCTTTCACGCCTTCGTGAACGAGAAACTGGAAGGCCGGCTCGACAAGCACAGTTTCGCCTATCTCTACGACCTGAGCGATGGCGAGTCCAAGCTCATTCAGCAGGTGTGCTATCACCTGTTCTACAGCGAGAGTGCCGAACTCCGGCGCCCGGAGGTGGACGACGTGATCGCGCGGATCGTGAAAGAGTCCGACGCGGAATATCGAATGCTCTACGATCGGCTCGCCCGAGGTCAAAGACTTGCCCTGCGGGCAATCGTGGTGGAGCGGGGTCGGAGGCTCTTGAGCCACGAGGTGCTGAGACACGCGGGCGCGAGCAAGCAGTCACTCGCTTCTGCGCTTGCGGCACTCCTGCGAGAGGAACTCATCGATCGGGAAGACGACGTCTATACCGTCACCGACCGAAAGTTCGAATTGTGGTTGCGAGCGTTGTACGGCGCGCCGTAGGGAGTTGGGCCACTGCGCTGGTGCGAACGTGTGTCCAGCCACGGCCTCGCCGCCATCCCGCTGACGGCCGACACACAACTTTCAGGAAGTCGAGTGAGTGATCGACCCGTCGAACAAGCACCCCCCGTCGCGTTGAGAACGGTTTCTGCGATGGAACGTGCGCCCCTCACCGCAACGTTCAGACTATTCTCTCGCGTCCCGGTCCGTGGGTCTGTCGCGTTTCATCAAGACGAGAAATGCTCCGGATCGACCGCTGGGAGACTTGTGCTGCGAGGCATAGCGAATTCAGCCGATAGGCCGCGCCGCCCTCTTGGCGGAATGGGGCACTAGTCCTCATTGACGTAAATGACTGTGATGAGCGACAGCGGTTGAGCTGTACCCGCAATCCGCACGAAAACGGATCGGCCCAGGGTGAACGCGGTCAGAGCCATTGCGAGCCCTTCCTTGCCGAGGATCGACTGACTCAGAAAAAACTGCCGGTTTCCCGACCACGCCGGACTTCCCGCGAGATCCCTCAGTTGCACCAGCGCGCCCCTTGTCGCATCCGGAGCAATCAGACCGATGCGGACGATTTCGGCTCTCGCCACGTCGACATCGGCGTTCGCGGCATACGGGAGGCACAGCGCAAGAACAGCAAGCAAGAGCTTCACACGCTTGCTCAAACGGTATCTCGAATTCATCATCTTGTACCTCCAGCCGGAGTTTGTCTGAATTACCCTGGACTCTGCATTCTACAGCTCGCGTAACGCAACTGCCCGAAGGTGCGTTACCTGCCGGACAGGCTCTGCTCCGAGTGCAGCCGATCGAGCTCCCCGATTGTCAATCCGTGCTGCGGGTCTGCGGACTCGGGTAATAAGACCAGGCTGTCAGGGTCGCTCGAAAACCGCTTCGCCTCCGAAGTTTGTGATACCAGGAGTTGCGATAGCTCTCCGACCGTCACGATCGCGGTTTCGTCTTCTCCGTCGAACGTCGGCACTTGCAGCATCGCTTCGGCCTGCTGTCTCTCTAGAATTTCTGTCATCTGCTGCGCATGAAACCGATTCAGCTCGCTGAGGGTTCGGATTTCGATTGGATCATCGGACGGAGGCAGACCGATGGGCGAAAGCGCGTTCGACGTGAGCCCCGCTGATTCGGGTAACGGCCCATCGCGCACCGTATTCGGCTCTTGAATTCGGACCTCAGGCGGCGCGGCGCCGAATGCTTCACCGCTCGCTGCGATCGCGTCACTGGCTAGACGCTCGTCGTATCGCGTATTCCCCAAAACCGGATCCCGCGAGCCGTTCCGGACAGCACCTCCACCCGTTAGAAAAAGGTCGTTTGACGGGGTGCTGAACCGGCTGACCGATTCCGGGCCGATCACGGGCTCGGCAGAATAGTCACTGTCGTTGTAGACGAACTTTTCGATGAGTGTCGCGACGACTACAAGGCCGAGGACTGTTGTGCCAAAGAGCAGTGGGGAGCGGACACCCGTCCCGATTTTCCTGCGCTCCTGCATTATGACGGCCACCTGCCTCGCAGGCCGAGCCTGCCACGTGATGCTGTGGAATTCGGTGCAGCGCGCGCAACTCCCACTATTCCTCCAGCAGCAGATCGAGAATTGGCGTCAAGACGACTTCATCGATCGTAACGCTGAGGGTGAGGCCGGCAAAAGCCGTGAAGCCCGTCACGCCCACGAACCATTTGCCGGGTTGTGGCGATTTCAATACGACCCTTTCCGAGTTGTCGAACCCCTCGGAGACGGCGTTGCGGAAGTCCGGTTTGTGGTATACCACGATCAAGTCCGCGTCTCCGCTGCCGCCTCGGGTGCTTGCTCGCAGAGCGAGTGCGCCCTCTGGAACAATGATTTCGAAGCATGCGAGACTGTCCTCCGCTCCACCGAACGGCGCGCTCCGATACGGGGCACGGATTGCGCTGCACGAAAATCTGCGCTGATCCAGGTTGCCGGTCACTCGAACCCCAAGTGCCGTAGCGGTTAGATTCGCCGTGAACCGATTGAGCCCCGAGAATTGCAGATTGAAGGTCTCGAGCGTGATCGCGATTCCGAGTACGGTCGAGTTTTGGGGGCGGGGCAGCACCCAGTTGGCGCCGGAGCGTTGCAGTGTGAGCACCCGATCGTCGAGGGTCGTGAAAAGATGGAGCGTGTTGGCTGACGACTGATGGATAATGGTCCCCGTCGTCAAACTGAGGGTATCGCCGCCAGCATTGGCGGTCTCCCGCCCCACCCATACGCCGTCGAACTCCCCGAGTGCCGCAGCGCTAGTGGACAGCGAAGCCCAGATGAGCGCGGCAGCCAATTTCAACAGCCGATTGAATTGCCTTGGCTTTCCCTCGCGATAGTTGGGGAGCACTCGGGAACGGTAAGTCTCTGCGGACGGCACTCTATACCGACCTGCAGGGTAGCAGTAGCCTAGGGACATGCTCAATGTTAGGCAATCCGTTGTCGTTTTGCGAGGCAGAGCTTGGGACCGCAACCGGATTTCTCTATTACGGGATTGTAGGAATTCGGCACAACGCCCTGCGGGCCGCGGTCCAACGCTTTTGGCGGGATTGGGCGACAACGACCGGGAGCGCGTACGCGGAGCGAGGAGGGTTCTAGGGATTGCCGTCTTTCAACAACATATCGAGAACCGTTGGCAGGCTTCGAACGGCCCGGCTTCGCGCGAGAATGGGCAATCCCAACACCTCTGCGATGTGACGCTGACCTGCTCGACTGGGATGGAAGCAGTCGAGTGTGCTGACGTCCGCGGCACGGATGCGCTCTGCAAACAGACCGGCCAGAAATTCGACACGTACACCCTCTCGCCCCCGGTACTCACTTGCCTTGTGCTGCAGCAGATCGTTCAACGCCATGTTGTATCGGCGCGCCGCGGCCACGTCCAAAGGATTCGATGCGCTGTTCAGGATATTGCCGCAACTGCCCTCACGGCCCAGCACACTCCCTTGTCCCAGTTCTCGGAACAGAAGGGCCAGCGCATCGTACGACTGAAGGAGGAAGAACGAGGGTACGCGCGACGAACAGCCACTGCCGAAGAAATGCTCGCAGACGGCCGCGATTGCCGAATCCTTGACCCGAGTGAAGTCGAGGTCCCACACGGCCTGACAGCTCTCGAAAACGGGATGGTGATCGCGCGCCTTCATCAGGTCCCGGATCTGTACAATGTCAATCAAACCGGCGATGTACACCGCTCCACCCGTGGGCAGTTCTTGCGTCAAGTGGGTCAGGGTCTCGTCGATGCGCGCCTCGACCTCCGCGAGCGGCGGTAAATTCTGGCCGAGTGACTGGCAAACGTCATTATGGCCCATCAGAACGAACACAGCGCGCACGTCGGCTCTGGCCATGACCTTCTGCGCTTGCGACGGGGCATCACCCCAGTCAGCCCCGCTGCGCGACGCATCGACAACACGATCGAATCCAAGGACCTCGCGCAGGGACCAGGGCGGGTCGCCGCCGGCGAAGCTATTGCGCGCATCGGGTTCCAGAAGCTTCTCATCCAGGCACTCGTACAGATTGCGCGCGGTGCAGTCATCGTCTGCGTTGATTGCCTGCGCCATGCTGTCACCGATGATTCCGAGTCGACCGGCCTCGGCATGCACAACGCCGCTCGGCCATCCCAAGGCAAAGACGATCCCGGTGATCCAGATCCGCGCGACTCGATCAAGCGCACTCATCAGCTTCCCCCATGGGCACTACGACCCGTCCATCCGATCTCGGGCGAGCGCGGCGCCGTGTCGCCTGGGCAGCAATTTGTTTGGCCATTAAATTTATCTTACCTTCACTCACCACGACTCGCGCAATCGCAATTCGTCAAACGCAACTCTGTTCTGCTTGGGAGTTGCATGGCGCTCAACTGCAGGCGTAACGCATCCAGGAACACGATTGTCCCGAACCAACTCCCTGGAATGGCAGTTCTGGGAGTACAGACGAAGAGCTACCCCACTGCTCTGGCCGCATGGGTCACTCCCTGGAGCGGCAGATGCAAGCCGCGCTTCGTCCACCGCATTTGCTGCTTCTTGACAAGGCATTGGCTGCGCACCTAGTTCACGGTCGATCCCACAAACGCGCTTGACATCGCCTCTCCGTTTCGAAAGCGTTCGCCGCTGCCGTCTCGGCCCGATCGGAAGGTGGCGGTAGCGGGGGAATCGATCCACAATCACCGGAAACGCGAAACCGGCATTGGTGGAATGAAAATTATTGTGCTCGGTGCGGGCGTCGTCGGCATAACGACGGCATTCTGCTTGGCGCGCCGCGGCCATTCGCTCCAGGTCGTGGAGGGCGCGCCGACCGCCGCCCGCGGTACGAGCTTTGCCAATGGCGGCCAGCTAAGTTACTGCTATACCGATCCGCTCGCCTCGCCGGCGATTCTGCCCAAGCTTCCCGGCCTCGCCCTGGGCCGCGACCCAGCCTTTCAGCTGCAGCCGTCGCTGGATCCCGCGCTGATCCGCTGGGTGACCCAGTTCCTACGCAACTGCACCGGAGAGCGCGAGTTGCGCAATCTGCGCAACGTCTTGCGACTCGCCCTGCACTCCCGTGAGGTGTTGCACAGAATACTCGCCGAGCACGACATCGAATTCGATTTCCGAGTCAGCGGCAAGCTCCACGTCTACGCGGACCGTGAGACGGTAGACAAGGCCGATGCACGGGTGCGGCTGAAGAACGAGTGCGGCTGCGGCCAGCAAGTGCTGGACAGCCAATCGTGCGTCGAGCGCGAGCCCGCACTCGCAACCATCGCCGACAAGATCGCGGGTGGCGTCTTCTCGCCTCTCGACGAGGCCGGCGATGCGCAACGGTTTGCGGAAGGGCTGGAGCGCCTGTGCCGCGAGCGCCACGGCGCCGAGTTCCTGTACGGCACCAAGATCACCGGGCTCGTGACGGGCAAGAGCGGCATCGCGCGCGTGGAGACCGACAAGGGATCATTGGCGGCCGATGGCTACGTGGTCGCGCTGGGGCCCAACAGTCCCGCAATCTGCGATCTGATAGACCTCGACGTGCCCGTATACCCGCTGAAAGGCTACAGCATCACTGTGCCCGCCACAGCCACCGCACCCTCCATCAGCATCACCGACACGGCGAATAAGATGGTTTACTGCAAGCTCGGCGATCGTCTGCGCATTGCCGGCATGGTCGAGCTCGCCGGCTGGGACACCGAGATCGATGCCCGAAAGATCTCGCTGCTCTTGGACAAGGCGCGCGAGCGCTTTCCCGAGGCCGGCGAATACGACAAGGTGCTGCACCGCTGGAGCGGCCTGCGTCCGGCCACGCCTGGCAGCGCACCGTTGCTCGGTGAGACGACGATTCCGAATCTGTACCTCAACACCGGCCACGGCATGCTCGGCTGGACGCTCGCTTGCGGCAGCGCCGACCTGGTTGCCGATCTCGTCGACGGCAGGGCGCCCGCCATCGATCTCGATGGCCTCACCTTCTCCTCCCGTTGAGCCATCGCGCTGCCAGACGGTTCCAGAACCCGAAAAGCTGGTTCTCGAGCAGCACCCCGCTCACCACGTGTTTGGCACACCTTCCATTAGTCCGCGTTGACATAAATGACGGTAACCAGTGACAGAGGTTCGGCAGCACCGGCAATCCGCACCCAAATCG
>JBFGYN010000160.1:0-8601 GCA_041587415.1 Candidatus Competibacterales bacterium
CATATTTGCAGGTGCCTCGATGGCGCCCTCCATCTCCTCACGAGCAACGCCCCATCCAGCGGCAAACTCCACGTGCATTTCCATCTCGCTCTCGAGCAAGGCGTTCAGGGTTGCCGCTGCGCTGCGCATGTCGCTGAGGTTGTCCGACTTGAAAGCCGCCAGCGCCCAGGCTCGGGAGAAGTGGATCAGAAAGAGGTAATCCTGGATTAGGTAGTGGCGAAAGCAGCTGGCGGGCAAATCCCCGGTCTGCAATCCAACCACGAAGCCATGACGACAGTAGGCCGACCAATCTGCCGGACACGAATCCCTGAGGCGCATGAACAAATGGCCGCCCGCATCGTACCGACTCATCCCCGCACGCCCCTTCAAAGAGTGCCCTCGGCCAGGAGCCGAGCAAGATCCTCGGCACCGAGCCCCAGCAGCTCCCCGTACACCTCGGCATTGTGGGCCCCGATCGCCGGTCCCGGCCAGCGGGTGGAACCCGGCGTTTCCTGCAACTTCGGAATGATAGCGGGGATCGCCAGCGGTTTACCGCCGATTTCGACCCGCTCGAACAATTCGCGATACTGAAAATGCGGGTCCGCCATCATGTCGGCCACACTGTAGATGGGGCCCGAGGGGACCTGGGCGGCTTCGAGGATGCGCAGCAGTTCATTCGAGTCCAAGGTGGCAGCCCACTGGGACAGCGCATTGTCGATCTCCGCTTCGTTCGCCACGCGTCCCGCGTTGGTCGCCAGGCGCGGATCCTCGGCAAGGTCGGTTCTACCCGCCGCCCGCATCAGGCGCTGGTAGATGGAATCCCCATTGCCACCGATCACGACGAAGCGCCCGTCGGCACAACGGTAGGTGTTGGTCGGTACGATGCCCGTCAAAGTGGAGCCCGACGGCTCGCGCACGACGCCGGCACCGTCATACTCCGGCACCACCGCTTCCAGCATGTTGAAAACGGCCTCGTAGATGGCCACGTCAATGGCCTGTCCGCGCCCGTTACCCCGCTCGCGCTGCAAAAGCGCGAGCACGATGCCGAGAGCGGCGTGCAGGCCGGCAAGTGTATCGCCCAGGCTGAGATTGGGGCGCACCGGAGCGTCGCCCGGGAATCCGTTGATGTAGCGCAGGCCGCCGACACCCTCACAGGCCGAGGCGAAGCCCGGACGACTCGCGTAGGGCCCGGTCTGCCCATACCCGGAGATGCGTGCGTAGACGAGCCCGGGATTGTCCGCCTTCAGGTCGTCCGGGCCCAAGCCCCAACGCTCTACAGTGCCGGGTCGAAAGTTCTCGATCACGACGTCGCTGCTGGCAGCGAGTCGCCTGACCAGATTCCGCCCCTCACCACTGCGCAAATTGCAAGTGATGCACTTCTTGTTGCGCGCGATGCTGCGCCACCAAAGCGAAGTCCCGTCACGCACCTCCCGCCAGTAGCGGATCGGATCGCCCTTCCCCGGGGGTTCCACCTTGATCACCTCGGCCCCGAAGTACGCGAGGATGGTGCCAGCAAACGGCCCGGCGATGAGCTGTCCCAGTTCCAGCACCCGGATGCCTGCCAACGGCCCGGTTCCAGTCGGTGTGGTCGTCATGGTCGGTCCGCGTGGGGGTCAATACCGGACCACGGAGTGGACGCGATGGCCCAGCAAGCGTTGACGCCCCCCAAGTCCGTCCAACTCGACCACGAAGGAACAGCCGACAACTACCGCACCGAGCAGTTCGACGAGCCGAACACTCGCCTCGGCGGTTCCGCCGGTGGCGATCAAATCGTCCACGAGAAGCACCCGTTCCCCAGCACCGATTGCATCGCGGTGAATCTCGAGCCGGGCGGCCCCGTACTCCAGCTGGTAG
This sequence comes from Candidatus Competibacterales bacterium, assembly GCA_041587415.1. Taxonomy (GTDB): domain Bacteria; phylum Pseudomonadota; class Gammaproteobacteria; order Competibacterales; family JAHEDQ01; genus JBFGYN01. The sequence goes on from JBFGYN010000160.1 coordinate 1,834, forward strand.
TCGACGCCTTCCGTCGCCCCCGGGAGCTTGCCCGGTTTGCGCAGGGGAACGAACCCCGTGCTCAGCTCCCAGGCCGCAAGTGCGCCGAACACGAAACCCCGCGCCTCCATTCCCACCACGGCCGTGATGCGTTCGTCTCGAAACGGCTGCAACAGCCCTTCCACGGCAAGCCGGAGTGCCGCGGGATCTTTCATTACCGGGGTGATGTCGCGAAACACGATCCCAGGCTCCGGGAAATCGACGACGGGTCGGATCTTGGCCTCGAGCGGGTGCACGATTTCGATGCCTGCAGCGTTCGGTGGATCGCGGCAGTATAACGCGACGAGCTAGTCCAAGTACCGGCCCCTAGGCGGCTCGGGACAAAAATCTTCGCGCCGCAGCGCCTCGATTTCTGCGACGATCGCCTCGACCAGTGCATCCGTCAAGGCCTGACCCTTCGCGGCGGTTGCGAGCGTCGGGTCGCCCCAAGCCCCGGTCGGCGAGTAATGTCCGGGCTCGCGCGAATCCCGCGTCAGTGGACCCTCCCCGGCTCGTTCGTGCAGATCCGGCGCTGCGCGTCCCATCGCCACCCTTCCGGGGGCAATGTGCAGCATCACGGACGTTTCCAACTCGTCGGCGTGGCTGCCGGCAGATTGGGTCGCCAATTGCTCCCGTGCGACACGCGCGGTGCGAAAAAGGTCGGTGTACTCGAGCACGACGCCATCCGGCTCCAGCGCAAGACGCGCGGGTTCGAGTGCCCAGTTCGTGCTGATACCGGTGTTTAGCACGTAGAACCGCTGCGGGCCGTGCCGAGCGAGGGATCGTGCGATGTCGATTACCGTGTCTCGGAAGACCTCACGCCGCAGGGAAATGGATCCGGGATAGTTTACGAACGCCGGGTAGTACCCGTAGACGAGTGTCGGGATGGCCACCACCGGGAGTCGGTCCAGAACGCGATCCACCAAATACTCGGCCTGGATCCGATCCGTTTCCAGTGGAAGGTGCAGTCCGTGCTCCTTGGTGGCCGCTCCAACCGGAATCACCACCGTGGGGCGGCCAGCCAGCACCGGTTCCGCCTCCGCCCAGCTAAGCCGCTCGAGACGTGTGCCTTTCATCGAATCTGAACACTGTCAACGACGCCACAGCACCATCTGGGTGCACCGGAACAACGCAACGACGCGGTCATTGGATTCGATTCTTACCGTAGCGTCCCACACCTGCGTCGTCCGACCCAGGTGCGCCGGTTTCGCCTCGCAGCAGACCCATCCGCCACGGGCTGTTCCCAGAAAATTGCTCTTCAGCTCGACGGTCGTGAAACTCTCGGCATCGCCCGGAAGATGGGCAATCGTACCCATTCCACAACTCGTGTCGGCGAGTGCAATGACAGACGCCGCGTGGAGATAGCCGTTTGGTGCAAGGTGGGAAGGGGTTACCGGCATGCGGGCCCGCAGGAGGCCGGGCTCCAGGTGCACCACCTGAAACTCGAGCAGTTCGGGCAAGGTACCTGCCATGCGCTGCTGCAATTGCTCGAGGGTTACAGTCAGCATGAGTCAGGCGAACGCGCCGCCCACGATTGCTCCCAGCAACAGCAGACCGACATTGGTGATGACGAGAAAGAATCCGCCAGCCGCGAATATGGCCCCCACAATAGGCAGGCCCGTGAGAACGGAACCGAAAAAGAACATGGCCGCACCCAGCAGCAACGCAGGCAGAAACACGGCCACAATGGCAGAGCCGATTCCTCCGGCTTTCATACCGCCCACAAAGCCGGCTAGTAACGGGCCGACCACCGGCGCCCAAAACAGGAGCAGAGATAGGAAAACCATCCAGAACAGGGCGCCGATAATGCTGCCGTCTTCCCCATCCGCCATGCGTAGCTCCCGGTGAGATTGCTGTTTCTTGCCGTAACTGGATTTGGAACGTGGCTACGACGAAGAGGTGTGGGCTGTATTCTCGGCAGCCTTCCGGTTCATGACCAGAATCCTGCCCGATGCTTCCAGCACCAATTCGCCACTCTGATTTCGGCAAACGCACTGCAGCACCGCAATTCCGCCGTCGTGTTTCGGCTTGTCCAGCTTCTCGGTGATCGTCCACTCGCTTGTCAGGGTATCGCCTGGCCGGGCCGGGGCGGGAAAACGGCAGTGGTGCTCGAGGTAACCAATCGCAGTACCCGCGAAATACATTCCCACTGGCGACGTGACCAGGGCGGCGGTGAACGGCCCGTGCAGTATACGCCCGCCGAAACGCGTTCTTTCGCTGTACTGCTGGTTCACATGCAGCGGGTTGAAGTCCCCGAACATGCCGGCGGCGAGCACCAAATGCGTCTCGGTTACCGTGATGGCATCACCAAAGCGTTCGCCGACTCGCACTTCGTCATACGACTTGCCCGGAAATACCATCCCTCGACCTCGGTCAAAAACCGTAGGATAACTCGATGTAATGAACGTCCAGCCCGGGGTTCGGAGACGCCAATCCGGCATTGGACATGTGCTGAATCCGGTATCCCACGCCGATCCGATCCCCGAATTTGAGCCGCAGACCCAGGTGAGAGACGAACTGGATCGAGCTGCCGAGGCTGTCGCGGCCAAACTGATGCCGGCTGAGCAGCGCCGGTCGCACGCCCGCCTCCACGCTGAGCTCGTCATTCGCCGTCCGGTACCGGACGGTGGGTCCGATGGCGACGATTCCACCCTGGTCATCCGCGGCATCGATGTATCCGATACTCGCGTCCAGTAGCAGGTCGGTCCGACCGCCGGAATCATGCTCCCATTGCCAAGGCAACAAGAAACGCCCCTCGACATCGGCCAGACTGTAGCTCTCGCTCAGGCGGCCCAGGTCGGTGCCGAAGCGCAATCGGAGTTCCGACAACTCGAGCGCCTGCGCGGCATGAGAAGCGAGCGCCAAGGCGCACAGCGCGACGGTCACGCAAAGACGTCTAGCCATTCTCGGTCGCCACCAGGTTTGTTGAGATTCAAAAATGCATTCTTTTTGATTGTCTTGGAAACGTTCGCCGGACGCTGCTTTCGCCGCACCCGCACAATCGTGCGGCATACGTTACCCTACGGGCACGTCTTTCACCATCAGGCACACTTTTTTTGAGCCGGATTCAGTCAACTGGGTCCCCACGGGGCGAAATCCGAATTGCTCGTGAAAGGTCATGGACCCCGGATTCGGGGGTCGAAGATTTACCTCGCAGGCGAGCAGCGGAGCGAATCCGTGAGTGTAGAGCAGAATGTCCCGATAGAGTGACGCGCCGACCCGCGCCCTGCGCACATTGGAAGCAACGACGACGCGGTCGACGTATACGAAACTCGGATACCGATCGCGAAACCAGGAAAAGTTGATGCTGTCGTAGTCGGCGTCCGGGGTGAGCCCGACGAGAAACCCGGCGATGTCACCCCCGAGCTCCGCCACCCGGAAGTAAGCGGCATGGCGGATGAACCAACTCATCTGGTGGTGGGAAATGCTGTTGACGTGGGGCGTGGCATCCTCATTCAAGGCCAACAGAAACTCGAGGTCCTCGTCGCGCACGGTTCGAAGCGCCGGCCCAGACGTCGGATGGCGTTGGTCACTCATGGCGGCCGCAATAGCTACCCGGGCACAGTTGCGCCAGTGCAAGCGAGAACGCTTCAGATGCCACTCGGCGGTCCTTCTTCGGGATTGAGCCAATCCTGTTCAAGCAAATGCTCCCGATGTCGCTCGCAAAATTCAATGAAGCGTTCTTCCGTCACGAGCACACGAATGGTGGCCGGTAGCAGCTCGTACGTCGCGCGGAACGCGCGTTGCGTGGCCTCGCCATCTTCGATTGCACTCCGGGCGAGGGGCCCCAGATTCGTCCGCCACAGCGCCTCGACGGTCGGCAGTAGATCGTCAAGCGCCATGAAGGCGCCTTCCTCTTCGGAGAGCTCACTGGTCACGATTTCCGTATCCCTGCCGCGGCCCTTCCAGCGCAAACGATCCATCAGCTCACGCGCCCGGCCCGCCAGTTCCACGGACGACAAGGGGTCGACGTGGACCCGCAGTGTCTGGGTTAGACCTTGACTGGTGGAAAAATGGTGTTCGATTCGGCTCACGCGAAAACGGTCTCCGTCGTCGGCGCAGATGATAGCGCCCGGCTCCGGCAACATAAATGGCACATCGGATTCGAAGCTGAAAACGGGTTCGGAGCCCTTCTCCGGTCCAAACGCTTGCAGCACATATCGGATTCCGCTCATGGCCTGCTCCGGGCGGCCTCGAATGCCGCTCCAAGTCTCCGGGTTGGGGCGTGACGACTGTTTTGACTCCGCAAACGGGTTTTGGATTCCACTGGCAAGGTCACAGAAACACAGATCGATTCCGAATTTTCCCGTGCCACATTGACAGACCGCGGAAATCAACATAGCAACATAGTGAGTCATCCCGAAAAATAGAAATTAGGCGGTCGTCAATCGTGGGCCGGCGATTGCGGGATGTCTGGGCCCAAGGTTCCCTCGAGCAACGGTCAATTTCCGGGCAACGCACCCTCAGGGATCGAAGAACAATTCCAAGAATTCATTTCGGAAATCGGCCCCGTCGGTCATTTCGCTGATCACCACACCGCCGCCACATGGCAGTGGCGCACCGCGCCCCGGGTCACCGCGCGTATCCGCCCGCCTTTGCCAAGCACCTGCCTGGGCGGCTTCCGCGCAGGCATCTGCGCGTGCGTACGACTGCCCCGAGCGCACCTCGAGCGTTGGCCCATCGACGAGATCCCCGGCTGCGTTCAGCAACCGATAACCCCGTGGCGTCGAGTTGATCAGTATCCCGTTGTGGGAGTTCAGGTAGACGGCATTCGGCTCCAGGGGCCCCCATTCGGATTCGAACGATTCCCGATCGTTGTCGCGTCCGACGACGACGAAACCGTTGTTGGGGATTGCCGTCCCCGGGGGGAACGAGAATTCGAAAGCCGTGTTCGTGTTGACCAGCCGCCAGCCCGATATGTCTCGCCCGGGTGGCCGCTCCGCGGTCCGGAATGCGTGCCATTCGCTGTAGACCTTGGAACCGCAAGCATCCCGTGACTCGATCCGGAACTCGTATTCAGTATTCGGCACCAGACCGCTCAATTCGACACGGTGGCGGTCCGCGGCACGTTTCAACCATATGCCCTCCTGTTGCGCTCCGGCCGGTCCGTATTCAATGAGTGTGCTGCTGGGCTTGTTGGTGGTCCAATCGATGGTCACCGAAACGAACCCGACACGCAGGATCGACGGCTGCTGCACCAGTTCCAGCGTCACCGGCTCCAAGGTAGTGAACTCGGCAATTCCGGACCCGGTTGGCCCGTTTCCCCGGGGATCCGAACTCTGCACACGGTAGGAATAGCGAATTCCCGGAAGCAGCCCATCCAGAACTACCCCGTGTTGGTGACGATAGCCGAATTCAGTGGCTTGGTTCTCCAGGGGCGCCACCGGTCCCCATCGAACATTCGAACTGGCAGGCTCATCGGTCTCCCAGTTGATGCTTGCGCTGCAATCGCCCACTCCAGCGGCCGGGCCCGCCACGATCCGAGGCGGCGCGGAATCCGGTTCCGGGTTGGCGAGCCATTCCGTGGCATTTAGGAAAAGGACGTGATTGGCGACGCCTTGTGCTCTATCCCAACCGTCGTGCAGAGATCCTTCCCCGGTGCCATCATCCGCTGGGGAGGAATCGCCAATCGCGATCACCCGGCCTGCACCATAGCGTGCCGACGCGAGCGTCACGCGTTCCCACACACCCACTTCGTTCTGTGATTGACTCTGGCCATTTCGCCAAATGTGCGGCCTTGCGCTCGGATTGCCCTTGGTGGGATCGGAGGAAACGGCCATTTGGGTCGACGCGAACAAACCGAGCCCGGCACTGCCGTCGCCAAACGGTCCGCGAATGATCGGATCCGACGAGTCGTCCGTGACATTGGAATTTGCCGGCTCCGTAAACCAATCGAACTCCCGATTGTCTCGGTCGGACTGATCGTCGTTTCCATTCTCGTAGAACCAAATTCCGAATACCCCGTAGTCGTTGTCCGGATCCGCCGGGTCGAAATAGGGAGCCGTGCGACTCGTCTCCACGTCCGATTCCATGAGTCGGTTCAGTATGTAGGGGCTGTCGTGAAGCTCTCCAGCGCGCCCGGAACAGTTTCGGTCCGAGGTCTCGTGGTCTGCCACCATGAACAGACCACCGCCATTCCAGACGAACTGCCGAATCGCATCCGCCTCCTCGTCGGTGAACAACACATTCGGCTCAACCAAAATCAAGACATCGTACCCACTCAAATCCTGCGGATTACTCGGGTCGGCGTAGGTAAAGTGCGGGGCGTCCCAAGGATACTGCTCGATGCGCCAGTCCCGTCCCCGTTCCGGGCGCAGCGAATCCTTGACCAAGGCCACGCCCCATGCAGAGATGCCGCCATCCCATATGGTTTCGGGTGTGTCGAGTGCGATCAGTTCTTGAGCCGGCGTCGGAACACGCTGGGCCGAATGGTGGTATGTGCCGGGCTGGCAGCGAAAAGTGTCCCAATACAGTTCGGAAGAGTCGGCATCGACTATCCAATCGGCCGCCCCGGCGGTTTGCCCGTGCCGAGCGTCGAAAAGCAGCCTGATCGGTTCCGCGGAAACGAATCGGCCAACGGCCAACAGGCAGACTAAGACAATCCAGCGGGACATGAAGTGGCCCCTCTCTCGGGCGGTTGAAGCAAGCTCACTTCAAAGGGTAGCCCGCATACCGTGGGACGCTAGCCGGGATGTTGCGTCGGCTAGCCCGGATACTCCATCAGGGACCCCGGATGCTGGCGGAATTCGC
>JBFGYN010000161.1:0-8566 GCA_041587415.1 Candidatus Competibacterales bacterium
ATCGCCATAGATTCTCAGTGCGCCGCTGGACCCGCTCAGACCGGCGGGGCCGTTGTCGTCACGTCCCAGCCATATGACGCCGAGCACATCCCCGGAGAACGCGGCAAACCACGAATCGCGCTTGTCGTCGCTGGTCCCGGTCTTGCCAGCCAAGCGAAGCGTATCCGGCACTTTCTGGAGAAGAGTGCGCCCCGTGCCATCGGTAATGACCCTCTGCATGGCCGTGGTCAAGAGATAAACCGCGCCAGGATCGGACACCTGTCTGACCGTGATCGGATACCTTTGCAGTGGTTCGCCGTTTGCGCCGACAACCTCCCGAATGGCCCGCAAGGGCGTTCGAAAACCGCCAGTGGCCAGGACCTGATAGAGCCCTGCCACCTCGAATGGCGTTAGATCGGCAGCGCCGAGCAGTAGAGAGGGGTATGGCTGAATCTTGCGATCGATACCCATTCTTTCCAAAGACTCGACCACCCGCTCGACGCCCAGTTCGAGTCCGAGCCTCGCGGTTGCGGCGTTGTAGGAATGTGCCAAGGCGTCACGCAGGGCCACAGTCCCGTGGAATTCACGATCGTAATTCTGGGGCGACCAAACGCGACCGCCGGATAGCTTTACTGACAACGGCCCATCGTTCAGGGGTGAAATCAGATTGTAAGCGTCGGGGTGCGACAAGGCCTCCAGATAGACGAAGGGTTTGATCAGCGAGCCGATAGGCCGCCGAGCGTCCAGAGCACGATTGAACCCTGGGGTCTTGACGTCTCTCGAACCGACCAAGGCAATCACCTCGCCAGTCTGCGGGTCAGTGAACACCGCCGCGCCCTGCAGTGAGTCGGCGGGAAGTCCATGACGTTTTTCCAAGATCGGCAGGCCGCCCTCAAGCGCCGACTCCAGCGCGTGTTGAGTACTAAGATTCAATGTGGTGAATATTCGCAGCCCCTCACTGGTGAGATCCGCTTCCCGGTAATCCCGCTCGAGTTGTCGTCTTACCAAATCCAGGAACGCGGGGTAGCGCGTGATACCGCCACGTGTTCGAGGCGAAACGCCAAGCGGCAATCTGGCCGCGCGCTCGGCAGTTCCCGCGTCGATGGCCCCCTCGCTCGCCATCAGGTCCAACACCAGGTTACGCCTTGCCTTGGCACGATCGGCGTGTTTGCGCGGATCATAGTAAGAGGGACCCTTAACCAAACCAACCAGCAACGCGATGTGCTGGAGTTCGAGTTCCTCCAGGGGACGCTGAAAATAGAAGTGACTGCCCAATCCAAACCCGTGAATTGCGCGCTTGCCGTCCTGTCCCAGATACACTTCGTTGGCGTAAGCCTCCAGGATCTCGTCCTTGTCGTAATGTGCTTCGACGATCAGGGCCATTAGGCTTTCAACGGCTTTTCGCTCGAGCGTGCGCTCGCTGGTTAGAAAGAAGTTCTTGACCAATTGCTGTGTGAGCGTGCTGCCACCCTGAACGGTGCGTCCGGCGCGCACATTTGCCCATAGCGCGCGCGCGATCCCGCGCGGATCGATCCCGTTGTGGGAGTAGAAACTCTGATCCTCGACCGCAATCAAGCCGTGGATCAATGGTTCCGGGATCTCTTCGCGCTTGACGAGCACGCGATCCTCGTTGTGGGAGGGGTATATCCCTGCGATCAGGGCTGGGTCCAGGCGTACGAGACCCGGCTGGGGCCCATTGATCGCCCTCATTGCGGTGATTCGCCCATCGGCCACCCGCAGAGTGAGGTGGTGAGACGGCTCTTCGCCGTCCCAAAAGTGAAACGGCCGGGTCACGAGTTCGAAATCACTCCCCCGCCGCTGGAATGTGCCCGGTCGATCAAGTAACACAGCCTTGCGGTAGTGCAGTGTTCGCAGGTGATCTGCGAGTTTCTCGGGGCTAACAGCCAGCCCGGAATAAAGTTCGAGCGGCTGAGCGTAGACCCTGGCCGGAATCGCCCAGCGCTTGCCCTCGAAGGCCAGTTGGACCCTGAAGTCCAAATAGACGATGTAGACCAGCAACGCCCCCCCACCCAGGGCTATCGACCACCGTATCAGGCCCGCGATCGGGCCGCGGCGTCTGCGTTTGCGTTGTTTCCGCGCTCCCTTGTTCTTGCTAGCAGCCATGCAAACGCATTCCCTTCCTGGTTTTGGGCGGAACTGCCCATGACAATTGGCGATATCGGGTCATCACACCCACTTCTCCGGTAACATCCGAGATTACCAACCACCTTTGATTGGCCGTCTAGTCACGTGTTCGAGACGGTCAGCGCTCCAGGCACACGATACCGAACCACGACCCCGACCGACATGAGCATCTCCAAACCTCCAATCGGCCAGGAGTCGATTATAGCGGCCCTGAAGGATCCCGACCGATACCCCCACACGGTGGACACCGTTGTACATCTCGAGACCCACATATCCCACATATTTCTGGCCGGCAAGTTCGCCTACAAGATCAAGAAGCCACTGGATCTCGGTTTTTTGAACTTTCAAACTCTCGAACGACGCGAGTTCTATTGCCATGAGGAAGTGCGTCTGAATCGGCGCCTAGCCGCCGAGTGGTACTTGGAGGTCGTCCCCATATGCGGATCACCCGCCGACCCGGTGATCGGCGGCCCGACCGAAGAGGCAATCGAGTTTGCGGTGCTGATGCGGCGATTTCCACAAAACCGACAGATGAACCGGCTGCTCGCGGAGGGGCTTGTCGAGCCCCACCAAATCGACGCAATCGCCAATCGAATGGCTCCCTTCCACGAACATGCCGCGCGGCCGGATGGCGCCCACCTGGGGGCACCCTACAGCATTCTGGAATTGGCTCGTGAAAACTTCTGTCAACTCCGGCCACACCTGGCGGAGCCTTGGGCAGTGGCGGACTTGCACCGCCTCGAATCCTGGACCGAGGCAGAATTCGAGGCTCGGGCAACGACGATGGCCGCCCGCCGCGAGGACGGCAGTGTGCGGGAATGCCATGGTGATCTGCACGCCGGCAATATTGCTTTGCTGGATCAAGGTCCGCTCATCTTCGATTGCATTGAATTCGATGCGAATCTGCGCTGGACAGACGTGCAAAGCGATGTTGCGTTTCTTGCGATGGACTTGATGAGCAGCGGGCATCCCCAATTTGCATGGCGCTTCGTGAATCGCTACCTGGAACGAACGGGCGACTTTGACGGTCTCCGCGTTCTGCGCTTCTATCTGGTGTATCGCGCGATGGTGCGAGCCAAGATCACCGGCATTCGGGCAAGTCAGACAAGTGGCGGAGAATCAGCTGCTGCCACAGCCGATTGCAGCCGCTACCTGAAGCTCGCGACGCGCCTCAGCTCGCCCTCGCGGCCGTTTCTGGCCATCGCCCATGGCTTTTCGGGGTCCGGCAAGTCAGTGGTCGCCAGCCTCCTCGCGGAGGCACTGGGTGCCGTTCAAGTTCGATCGGACATCGAGCGAAAGCGCCTCGCCGGGCTGGCATTTCATCAGCGCTCTCGGTCCGGTTTGGATCGGGGCATCTACTCCGGAGCGAACCGGGAGGCCACCTATACCCGCCTTTTCGAAATCGCCGAAATCTGTCTGGACAGCGGCTTTCCCACAATACTTGACGCGACCTTCTTGTGCCGACGTTGGCGACTGGGCGCGCAAGCCATTGCCGAGCGCTATCGCACACCGTTTTTTATCCTGACGGCCACGGCCCCGATCGACATTTTGCGGAAATGGCTTCGCGAAAGGGCGAGTCTGGGGAGGGATCCCAGTGAAGCCGACGAGCAGGTTCTCGAGCGGCAACTCACAACCGCGGAACCGCTGGACGACGACGAGCGGGGCAGGGAAATGGTTTTTCGCACGGCCGGCGCGCTCGACCATGAATCCGTCTGCGCGATTTTCAATGGCAAGGCATCGGAGCCATCACACGCGAACTTGGACAAACCCGAATATTGAGTGGGGTCGCATCAGAACGACCCAGCGTCTCATCCAACGAGCGTCTTCAGTTTGGCAACCGCGCACCCAGGGCTCGTAAGGACAGGTTTCGCGGTCCCGTCGGCAATGCGTTGCCGCACCGGCGCCATGGAGAACTGGCCCAGCAAAAGCACCTCGCTCGCGTCGAATCCGTCTGCCGCCTCGATGATGAGCCGGTCGTGCCGCTTTCGATCGCCTGCCAACAGAGCCTCGAGCGCGCCGTTTACGTGCGCGGTATCGAGCTCGTAGTCCAAGCCCTGGCTCGACGCGAAGCGCTCGATGTCTGCCTGTATCAGGGTAATCGTGTCGGCCACCGTCGCCAGCAGACCGAATCGGCGGCCGAGCTGGAATGCTTGCTCGATCATCGCCTCATACGCGGTCAGGACGGGAATCCCCATGCTTCGTCGAGTAGCTTCGACTGGTGCTCCGAAAAGCGAGCCCGTGAACAAGATCGCGTCGACACCGCATCGCTCGCTGTATCGAAGAAGGATATCGATTCGCTCGGCAAGCTCATCGGTTACGCGGCCTGCGCGGTCGTACTCGACGTATAAGGATTCGTCGAACAAGTTTACCGTTTCCGCTTCGGGCCAGAGTTCCTCGAAGGCCGCGGCGATCGGTGCGAGCGAAGCGTGAAGCGCGTGAACCAGTCCGATTCGTGCCATGGCTAAGTCTCAATAGCTCCAGTACAGCGCCTTGGTGGACGAAGAAAGAGTCAAGCGGCGCTTGCCATTTTCTCCGCATCCGCGACTGCGGCATCCAAGGCCCGGCCGAGTTTGTCCGTGATTTCCCCGACGTGGCTTTCATCGATGATGAATGGTGGTGCCAGCAGTATGTGATTGCCCCGAACCCCATCGATCGTGCCACCCATCGGATAGCACATGAGGCCCCCGTCCATGGCGTGTCGTTTGATTGACGCGTGCAGTTGGAATTTCGGATCAAACGGCTCCTTCGTCGACCGATCTTTCACCAGTTCGACGCCGAGAAACAGACCGCGCCCTCGGATGTCCCCTACGTGAGGATGGTCGCGAAAACGATCTTCCAGGGCGCCGCGTAGCGCAGCGCCTTGGCGCTGGACGTTCTCGAGTAGATTGTCCTCGCGGATGGATTTCTGCACTGCGAGGCCAGCAGCTGCCGCGCACGGATGGCCCATGTAGGTGTGGCCGTGCTGAAAAAACCCCGAACCGTTTGCGATGACGTCATAGATTTTTTGGGAGACGAGCATGGCGCCAATCGGTTGATAGCCCGCACCGAGACCCTTCGCAATGGACATGAGGTCTGCCGTCACCCCGTCGTGTTCGCAAGCGTAAAGCGTGCCGGTGCGGCCCATGCCGCACATCACCTCGTCTAGGATCAGGAAAATGTCGTACTCGTCGCAGATGTCACGGATCCTCTGGAGATAACCGGGAACGGCTGGCACTGCGCCGGCGGTGGCTCCGACAACGGGCTCGCAGATAAAAGCAATCACGTTCTCGGGCCCGAGGACGTGAAGTTTCGTCTCGAGTTCGTTGGCGACTCGCAGACCGTATTCTTCGTCCGATTCCCCGGGATGCTTGTGACGGTAGGGATAGCAGGGCGGCAGGTGATGGGTTTCAACCAGCAGCGGTTCGAACTGGCGCCGACGCCACATGTTCCCGCCAACCGAGAGTGCGCCAAGAGTGTTGCCGTGGTAACTCTGGAGGCGGGCAATGAAGTGGCGGCGCTGTCTTTGCCCGATTTCGTCGTAGTATTGCCGGGCGAGCTTGAGGCACGCCTCCACCGCCTCGGAGCCACCCGAAACGAAATAGACGCGCTCGAGGCCCTCGGGTGCGCTGTTTATCAAGTCGTCCGCCAGCTCTTCGGCGACATCGGTGGTGAAAAAAGACGTGTGCGCGTAGGGAATTCGTCCCAACTGATCAATGATCGCTTGGATCACGCGAGGATGATTGTGCCCGAGACACGAAACCGCCGCACCACCCGATGCATCGAGGTACCGATTTCCCTTCGAGTCGATAACGTAGGGTCCGTCGCCGGCAGTGGCGACTGCCAGCTGCGATTTCGTGTGCCGATGAAAAACATGATTCATTGAAATCTCCCAATCTGGGTTTCGAAGGGGACCGGAACATCGTCCTCTTTGCTGCAAGCTGATTGGCGGTAACGGGGGTGTTCAGGCATCGGGCGCCCGAAAATCCGATATCGCTGCCTCTCGCTTCGTTCGCACATGGTCGCAGGGACTGCTGTCTACGCGACAGCCCCGACTTTCTTGCCCGGCATGGACGGGACAGCCGAGCCGCGGAGCGCCCTCAGGTCTCGCATCGCCACGGACAGCATGGTGAAGTCCGGCGCTGGTCCAGAGCGGAACTCTGCGACCACATGCAAGCATCGATTGACGGCATTTCGATTCTCTTCGAGCCAGCTCTCGAGGCGCGCCTCCCCGGGGGCATCCGGAGAGCCCGACTCCAGCACCTCTCCGGTGATTTCCCGATGCAATTCCGACAAGTCGTCGCGCAGGGCCGAACGGGCCATGGTTTGCCAGTGGGTTTCCCTGGGCAGGGCCGCTACTTGGTCGCGCAACCAGTGCAGCTCCAGCACCGTCCCCAGCTTGAAGTAGATGCCTAGAGTCAGGTCGAGATCGGACTCGGTGAGTCGGGAGACTTCCAAAATATCCGGGACAGCGGCCATGTGTGCGTAGCTGGCAACCCGCGACGCGAGCTCCTGAGGCACCCCGGCACTCGCGAATCCTGCCGCGAGCCCGTCAACCCCTGCGCACTGCTCCGGGCTCAGGTGATTGCGCAGAGTGGCGCCCACGTGCGCGGCTCCTGGGGTGAAAGTCTCGATGCTTTCCGCGATGGGCAAAGGTCCCTTACGATTGCGGACGAGCCAGCGCGTCGTTCGACCTACGAGCGCACGGGCCTCGAGCAGCATGGCGTACTGCACGTCCGCGGGGACCCGATTGTCCAGGGCTTCGATTTCCGACCAAACCGCCGGCATGTCGAACATGGAGCGGGCCACAATGTAGGCACGTGCGACGTGCATGGGATCGGCGCCCGTTTCGTCCTGGACCCGAAACATGAACGTCGTTCCAGCTCGATTGACGAGATCGTTTACCACCTCCGTCGCGATGATTTCCCGCTGCAGCCGGTGCTCCGACATGCGTGGCCGATAGGGCTCCCGCAAGGGCGTCGGAAAATAGGAGACCAGGATGCGATTCAAATAGTCCTCATCGGGCAAGTCGGACGCCAAGAATTCCTGGTACAGCCCAATTTTGACGTAGGCAAGCAGAACTGCCAGCTCCGGTGCGGTAAGGCCCTCGGCAGCGGATTTCCTTTCGAAAAGCAGATCGTCCGTCGGCAGGAATTCGATGCTGCGGTCCAGGAGCCCGGAACGCTCCATCTGTTTCATCAGGCGACCGTGGACTTCGATCATGCCGATCGCTTGGGCGCGAGCCAGGCTGAGCGCCAGGGTCTGCCGATAGTTGTTTCTCAGCACCAGACGGGATACTTCGTCCGTCATGTCGAAAAGCAACTGATTTCGCTGCTTGACCGTTAGGTCACCCGCGTCGACCACGCCGTTGAGCAGTATCTTGATGTTGACCTCGTGGTCCGAGCAGTCGACACCGGCAGAGTTGTCGATGGCATCGGTGTAGATCCGACCGCCGTTGCGCGCGAACTCGACCCGGCCCAACTGTGTAAACCCCAGGTTTCCACCCTCACCAACGACTCGGCAACGCAGGTCCTTGCCATTGATCCGGAGCCCGTCATTCGCTCGGTCTCCCACGTCGGCATTCTGCTCGCTGGATGCCTTGACGTAGGTTCCGATGCCCCCGTTCCAGAGCAGATCCACCGGCGCTTTGAGCAGCGCCTGAATGACTTCCGTCGGAGTCAAGCTGGTTGCCTCGATGTTCAGGATTTCCCGCACCTCCGGTGACAGGGGCACCGACTTGGCGCTTCGTCGGTACACGCCACCGCCCTTGGAAATGAGGCTGGCGTCGTAATCCTCCCAGCTCGAGCGCGGTAGTTTGAACAAGCGGTCGCGTTCCTGAAAGGTGGTCTCGGGATCGGGGTCCGGATCCAGGAAGATGTGCATGTGATTGAAGGCGCCCACCAATCTGATCGTACGCGACAAAAGCATGCCGTTGCCGAACACGTCCCCACCCATGTCGCCTATACCAATGACGCTGAAGGGCGTGGTCTGGGTGTCGACGCCCAGTTCGCGAAAATGCCGCTTGACGGATTCCCACCCGCCCCGGGCCGTAATACCCATCGCCTTGTGGTCGTAGCCTACGGAGCCGCCGGACGCAAACGCGTCTCCCAACCAGAACCCGTAGGACGTCGCCATCTCGTTGGCGATGTCGGAAAAAGTCGCGGTTCCCTTGTCTGCTGCAACCACCAGATACGGGTCGTCGGAGTCGTGGCGCACCACATTCGGTGGCGGCATGATTTCTCCGCCGACCACGTTGTCGGTAATGTCGAGCAGGCCGCGAATGAAAAGTCGATAGCACGCAATGCCTTCCTTGAGGATGTCGTCTCGAGTCCCGTCCACGGGCAGTCTTTTCGGAACGAACCCACCCTTCGATCCAACGGGCACGATGACGGCGTTTTTTACCATCTGAGCCTTGACCAGCCCGAGGATCTCGGTGCGGAAGTCTTCCGGCCGATCGGACCACCGC
>JBFGYN010000162.1:0-8538 GCA_041587415.1 Candidatus Competibacterales bacterium
GGGGGCGGCTGTCGACATTCTCCGCCGGCTGTTTTCTGTTGTTCCTGATACTGGTGTTGGGAGACTGGGTTCGGCAAATTCCGATGGCGGCCCTGGTGGCCGTCATGATCATGGTGTCGATTGGAACGTTCAGTTGGGCATCACTTCAGAATCTGCGCACCCATCCCAAGAGTTCCAGCCTGGTGATGATCACCACCGTGGTTGTGGTGGTCGTCACCCACGACCTTGCCAAGGGCGTGTTCGTCGGTGTCTTGATGAGCGCATTGTTCTTTGCGCACAAGGTTTCACACCTGCTGTCCGTCGAATCGGAGCGCGCCGAGCACGAAGACGAACGGGTCTATCGCGTATTCGGCCAGGTATTTTTTGCCTCCGCGCAAAGTTTCTTCTCCGCCTTCGACTTCAAGGAGGTCGTGGAGCGCGTGAGAATCGATCTGACCGCGGCCCATTTCTGGGACATTTCTGCCGTTTCCGCCCTGGACAAAGTGGTTCTCAAGTTCCGGCGAGAGGGCACCGACGTGGAGGTTGTAGGCCTGAATGAAGCCAGTGCCACCATGGTCGATGAGCTGGCCATTTACGACAAACCCGATGTGTTCGAAAGAATGTCGGACCACTGAGGTGAGTATGAGGAACATCCTTGCTTGCGTGGACAGTTCTGACTATGCGGATTCCGTAATTGCCTGCGCCGCCTGGGCGGGTGAACGCACCGGCGCGGCCGTAAAGCTATTGCATGCTCTCTTGCCGGCTTCTCACCGGGAAGCTTCACCCGACATGAGCGGGGCCATCGGCTTGGGGGCCAAATCGGGATTACTGAAGCACCTGGCGGAATTGGACGAGAGTCACGGCCGCCTGGAGCAGCGTAAGGGAAAGCTGATACTGAAGCATGCGGAAGAGATGATCCGGGAAACCGGCATCGAGAATATCGAGGTGTTGCACCGCCGCGGTTCACTGTTGGATGTGATCACAGAACTGCAGGATCAAATGGATCTGATCGTCATGGGAAAGCGGGGCGAGAATGCCAACGTGGATACTGCGCACCTGGGATCGAATCTTGACCGGGTTGCCCGATCGGTCCGCAAACCGTTGCTGGTCAGCGCCCGAGCCTTTCGTCCGATCCGGCGGTTCTTGCTGGCATTCGACGGCGGGCCCAGCGCCCGTAAGGCGCTGGAGCAGATGACCCGCCAGTCCTTGCTGAAAGGACTGGATTGTCACGTTCTGCGGGTGGGCCGCGTGAACGCCGAGGCTCACAAGAGCCTTATCGAGACGGCCCGTAGTCTCGAGAAAGCCGGCTTTTCGGTACACACCGCGGTCAAGATGGGTAAACCCGAGGAGGCGATGCCCACCTACGTCGAATCAAACGAAATCGACCTCATGGTAATGGGTGCCCACGGACATTCCCGAATGCGCAGTCTGATCATTGGCGACACCACGACAGCGATGATCCGCTCGGTCCGCGTTCCGATTCTGATGTTCCGCTGAGCCAACTCTTTGGAACGGTAATGCTTTTCCGTCGCAGGGGTCCCGTGCCCCGAATATCCGTCACCCATTCGGCGGAATCAATCGGTTCGAAATGCCGCGATGCCAACGTCGGTGCCCGCCCCAACGATGTCCACGACGCCGGTGCTCTTGCGCCCACCGGTAGCTGGGTTTGCGACCAAGGTCGCTCGGGACAAACGCGTACTGATCTGTTACGCCGTTTCCAGTCGTTCGCATGGGTAATGGAGGTGCGAGCCGGGCATCGGATTTGCTTTCGGAACGGACGAGATTTTGGCGGTGGGCGATAGCCCCGAGAGGGTGCGTT
This sequence comes from Candidatus Competibacterales bacterium, assembly GCA_041587415.1. Classification (GTDB taxonomy): domain Bacteria; phylum Pseudomonadota; class Gammaproteobacteria; order Competibacterales; family JAHEDQ01; genus JBFGYN01. The sequence goes on from JBFGYN010000162.1 coordinate 1,799, forward strand.
TTGATTGTGTTGGTACTTTTGACCGAATGGATCGACGCGCCGCGACCACCGGTGACGTCCGAGTGAGATTTCGTTTCGCCAGGAAAACTGGTGTCCTGACAGCACCGGCCGTACCGGCCGAACCACAATTCCTTAAATACCGTGAGCGGGATTGCGAACAGGCGCATCGAGTGGTCGCAAAGGATGCGCTGAACGGTCTCCGCCTAGCCCGGATACTTCATCAGGGACCCCGGATGCTGGCGGAATTCGCAGCCGTCCTGGCGCCGCTCTGGAGCGAAAGTTGTAGCCGTAGCTACAGCTTGAGCGAAGAGCAAGTCAGGGCGAGCGAGAAACCGCCAGGGCCGGGGTAGGCCTTTGGCGGCGGTACACCTTGTACGCCAGAACTGAGCCGCGAAACTGGAAATAAACTTCTACCGATCAACCACCTGCGAGCTAGCCGAACGCCGCCCTGGTGAAATATCCGGGCTAGCGGTCATTCTCGTCGCAATTCTCATTACGGCAATGGCGGGCGCCGATCCGGTAAACGAAACGGTGTTGCAGGCCTTGAACAATCCGGACGGACTTGGAGCAATGAATCGAACCCTCGGTACGGTTATCGTCGGCACGGCGTTTCTATTCATCCCAGCGATCATCTGCCTCTGGCTCTACAACAGTCTCGTCGGGAAGGAAGAACAGGTTCTGGCCTCGTGGGCACAGGTCGAGTCCACCTACCAGCGCCGGATCGATCTAGTTCCGCCATTCGTCCAAGCCGTCACCCGCTATCTCGCCCACGAGCGTGACACTTTGGTCACTGTGACGCAGAGACGCGCGGAGGCCCTCGAATCGCTCGCGCCCGCAACGGAGAAACTGCAGCAAGCGCAGCAAGAGGCCGCCCAACTCATGAACCAGGTGGGTGGGCAGCCACCGGAAGTCGAGGCAGATCTGGCGAAGCTGGCCCGTGCGCAGCAGGACTTCGGTGTTCGGATGCTGCGGCTGGTGGGACTCGTCGAGGATTATCCCGAGCTCAGATCTTCGGATCAATTCCTCGAGCTCCAAGCGCAGATCGAGGGCACCGAGAACCGCATCAACGTGGCTCGGCACCGCTTCAACGAGGCCGTCGCCGTCTACAATCGCGCAATGCGCGTTTTGCCGACGAATCTCATTGCCAGCGCCGCCGGATTTCGACGCAAGGCGTACTTCGAGGCCGATGAGGGCGCATTCGCGCGATCCGAGCTCGAATTCGAATGAGGCGGATTATTTTGGCCCTGGTAACTGGGACGGCTGTTGTCGTGGCCGTACACCTGGTGATCCTGAACCTCCTCAGCGCCACGACTTTGCCAAATTGGCTCGTTGACGACACCGAGCAGTTGCTCAGCCCGGCCGATGCGGACCGGCTTGCGGAGTTTCACCGCTATCTGCTGAAAGACCACGACATCGATTACCGGCTGGTGACCGTTCGTACCCCGCTTACGCTGGAGCGCTACGCTTGGGAGCGCTTTCGCGATTCCGGGGTTGGCCAAGAAAGCTCGACGGGGCGAGGTCTGCTTCTGGTAGTCGACCCCGAGCAGGATCGGGTGCGTTTGGAAGTGAGCCGCGCCCTGGAAAGCGTCTACACAGACGCGTTCGTCGCCTACTTGGAACAGCGGCAGATGTCGCCGTTCTTCGCCAACGGTAGGATTGCCGACGGCATGATTGCGACCACTGAGCTCATCGTGGCGCGGGCGCAAGACGCCACGGCGGCGAGTGCCTGGGACGACGAAGCGACGACCCGATCACAGGGTGGCGGAGCATCGGCGGATGCCCGAATCGCCGATGGACCGGCGCCGAAGAGCCGTCGCGGTCTTGGGCGTGACGTTTCGGATGATCCCCCGGGCGTTCTGAGACAGTACCTCCGAGCCATGGCCGAGCGAAACGACGATCCGGACCTTCCCATCTACAGCTCGGGCAGCCGGCGATTGCTCCATGGCTGGGTCGTGACGCCCGCGCAAATGGATAGTCAGGTAGCGAGTTCCCGCCGCTGCAACAGACATCCATCGCACCTCAGCGTTCGGGCCGAGCGTGCCGTGATTCGCTACCCGATACCGGCACGTCAGTGCCAACCGTGGTTTTTCGTGCACGAGAACAACGCCTGGCGCCTGGACCTAACGGTCATGCAGACCCTGATCCGTTTCGGGCGAGACAACAGCTGGCACTTTGCGAAAGACGGGTTGGCGGGCAGCGCCTATGGCTTCGCCTTCGCGGACTGGGCAATCGATCGTTTCGGCTATCCCCGGCAGGTGGATAAGCTCGAACAAGCCGCTCGGTAATCGGCAACGTTAGTGTGACCGCAGTGGTGCCAGGTCGGGTCGGGTTTCAAACCCGCTCGACTGAATTCACAAGCAGGCGCACCCAAAGAAAACCGAACAAAGAAACGCCCCTCCAGCATCACCCTGCCGCAGGCATAGCGCGGCATCCGCGCACCCGCCAAATCGCGATGACAGGCGTCGTGGGACGTCGAAACAGGTTCGGCAACAATTGAAACGAACTGTTGCACCACGGTAGTTCTCGGGAAACAAGACCTCTCTAACCTTGTGGGCCAGATCTCCCATCGATTGGGGATTGAACACCGAGGAACTCGCGATGAAACAGTCCAACTCTGCTGAATCCACCTGGTTTGTTGGCGTCGGCCCTAGGGAAAACGAGCGTGGGCAGACGCAGGCACGATGGCGTGCGGCAATCGCGTCCATTCGAACCTGGCGCGAGCGCAGCCGACAGCGAAAACAGCTTGCAGAAATGACCTCTTTCCAGCTCAAGGATATCGGGGTAAGTCGTGTCGACGCCTGGCGGGAAGCAAACAAGCCATTTTGGGAAGCGTAATCTGCTATGCGGTGATGCCTCCCTAGCATAGGGACCCCTGAACAGTTTCGCCCGGAATTGTTCAGGGTCCCAAAACCGCAAGCACCGTTTTCGCGCTCCGCAGGAAATCGAGGTGTCGCCTTGTGGATACCAACGTATCAATGAATCGGTCGAAAACTAACGTAGGCGCTCGATGGCGTCCAGGACATCGAAGGAAGAAGTCTTCGCATATTCCCAGTAGACCAATTTCCAGGCAATATCGTGCGCTAGCTGAATGTCCGGGTTGTTTACTACCCGCACACCGCGCTGTCGGATCTCGTCTACGATGCGCTCGTCCTCCTCCGCGTGGCGGATCCCCAGGCGCTCGCCAATCTCTCGGGCAGCCTCCTCGAGCAGCTCTCGGTGAGGGGGATCCAGCGCTTCGAAACGCCCCCAATTGATGACCACGGCTGCAGCGAGATATCGATGCCGGGTCAGAGCCAGCGTTTCCTGCAACTCGTAGTAGCGACTCTCGAGAAACTCCGCGAGCCGCACTTCAGCCGCGTCGATTACCCCGGTTTGCAAGGCCTGGTAACGCTCTGCCGGGGATATCGGCACTACTCCTCCGCCCAGTTCCTCGATCACCCGCACCAAGTATTCATCGTCCGGGTCGATGCCGAGCCGTAGGCCACGCATCGCTTCCGCGTGCTCGATCGGCACATCACGGGTGCTGATATGCACCTCGGCGAGGTCCCAGAACGCGAGCCCGTGCAGGCGCACACGCTCCAGCCGGTTCAGAAGCTCGCGCCCGACTGGACCGCGCATTACCCTCGCAACGTGCTCACGTCCGGCAAACAGGAACGGTAGCTCCAGCACGTCAAACTCAGGACTGATTGCCGCCGTCTCGGTGTTGGGCACCACGGCCAAATCGAGCTTGCCGAGACGCGCCATCTGCAGCAAATCACGTCCCGGCTCCACGGCCACGAGCTCCGGGCGGATACTGCCGCCGGACATGCTGCTCACTACTTCGGCGAATTCTCTCACTGGGGGCTCCAGCGATTCGGCGAGTTCTCGCGCAAGCCCCAGGGTCAAAACGGATTCACCTGCAAAGGTGCCGGCGGTATGGCCCAGCAACAGGCCGACGGTCAGCAGGAACCCGACGCTACGCTTCGACTTCAAGCCCTCGATCAGTCGCCGATCAAACATCGTTCGCCCCGCTCCGACATGGAAGTAAGCTCGCCGGACTCGTAAGCGTCCGGCACCAGCGCAAAACAGATGCTGCGTTCCAACGGTTCACGCACTGAGTTGTCCGCCGTCACGAACCTCACGTTCGCCTGGATCTGGAAACCGCGCAGCTTTTCCAGCGGTAGGTCCAAGTTCCCGTAATGCAGTTGCGCCATGCTGCTCAGCCCGCGCTGGATCTCCGGCTTGGTTACTTTCGGGCGCTGCTCGTCGAAGGTGCCCTCGATGCGCAAGTGGCCTACGCCCGGGTGCTCGCTGCGCCAACGCTTGTAGTCCTCGTCGTCGTAGATCGGCTCCACGGACGCAGAGATCGCGCCGACCAATTCCGGCTGGGTAGAGCGCGCCTTCTCGTAACTCAGCTCCAGGGTCAGCTCTTCCAGTTCGTCTCCCGATATCGGCTGCTTCACATGCAGGCGGGCGACCCAGGAAACGTCGGTTTGACTTTGCACGTATAAGTCCTGAAGTCGGTCCATTTTTGCCGTAACGTCGCTGAGCTGGGAACTGAGCCGTTGAAACTGGCCCGCCATTTGATGCACCAATTCGCTCGTCCGAGTTGCGTAGCCCCCGGGGGCGAGCCCGACGTCCATCGCCGCCAAAGCCTGAGCGAAGGCTGTGACTGGAATCACGAAGGTCTCGACCTTCACGGGATCGACTGAACGGATAAGACCGAAAAGCTCGCCGTCCTTTACCAGTGGCCCCCCGCTGTACCCCTGGGGGACATTCGTGTTGACCACAATCAGACCGCCGCGATCAAGGTCCTTGACATGGGCGCCGGTTTGATTGAACAGCACTCGGCTTTGTACTGGCAGACGGTGGCCGGTGAGCACTACCTGGGCGTTGCGCTCGAGGCGGGAAGCAGCAATCTTGAGCGCCGGCACCTGGGCTGGGAACTCCGCTTTCAGCGCCGCAACATCCATGTAGGGGTGAACTGCGATCAAACGCGCCGAAGCCTTGCTATCCGCCGTTTGCCGGCGAACGGTAGTCATGAGCGGGTAGTAGGAGAGGCCGGTGACGTCGTCCGCTTTCTCGACTATCAGGTCAGCGATCACGTGACGCGCGGTCAGTATCACCCCGTCAGGATTGACCAACACGCCAGCGCCCTTGGGCTCGCCGTCAGGCGAGAATATCAGCACTGTGGCGTCCATTGCCGGGTCGGCCAAGGCGATGCCCGTCACCACGCAAGTGGCCAGCAGTGCAACCGCCGCGCGGCGGCACCTATTCCACGCAATCGAGAAGGTCAACGGTCTGACACATTTCGAATTCGACGCGCTGGGTGCTCGCCTCGGAAACCTCGGCTCCCGCCTTTACGACAAAATTGATGCCGCCCCCACCTGTGGTCTGTAAATAGAACTGCTTTGTGTAGGTAAGTTTGGGCACACGAAACCCCCCTGAACCCGCCCCGGCCGGGAGCGCAGTCTTCACAGCTTCCATGAGTTCTCCGAGATTGATCTTCTCGGCGGCGCTGACGAGGGTCTGGGGCGCGGGCTTCAAGGTCATGCTCAGGGCTTCTGTGGCCTCTGTAACGAGACTGCCCCCGGCAGACACTTCCAGCGGCAACACCGGCACCTCGAATGCGACTCCTCCGTCAACCGTCTCGCGTTGGATTACTGTCAGATCGAGCTGGACACTCCTGACCAGGAAGTACGGCGCTTCCTCGTTGTAGCGGCGCGCGTCCGCCAAGGCGTTCCTAACCGCCTGGACCAGCGCAGCCAAAGGGATCGAGAGGGCATGCGGCGCCTCTTCGGTAGTGGCTTCGCCTTCGTCTCGCGCGTCGGTCAAAGCTGGCGTCAACGCTGCGCCAAACATCGCACACACGACAGTTGCGTTGAGGATGCCAAGCCTCCACCTTCGAATTTCGCAGGTACGCGCGAAGAGTTTCGTGAAATCGCCCGTCCGTGACCGATAGAAAGGACAAAGGTGCATGGCAATTGAATGTCCTATTCGCAACCACCGGGCCAATCATCGAACTTTGCGAAAGTGAGATCAAGCGGGCGACTGGCTCAATCGTTTCGTGTTTGAAAGACACCATCGTTAGCGTGCTTGGATCGGCGCCTCGAGCCGACAACGTTGCGTCATCTGGATTCGCGTCATCCCTGATCCTAATCCGGCCGCAACCCTTGGCTTTCCGAACGCATTTTCGACGAATTTGCCCCGGCGTACTCGCCGCTCACTACTAGACATGATGTGCAGCACCGTTCGCTGACTGTGCCGGGCTGGCTCTGAAGCCCCACCTGGCTAGCCCTGCCCTATGCCCTTAAGTTTCGCTGAACACGTTCGCCGCTGCGCATTACAGTTGCGCCGTGGAGTCGCAGAGTCAAATCAAACGCAGCCTGAGCGACCCGGGGGCCATTGCCGAGATCCGCGAGATGTTATCGCGCGGCGAGGTCACCTATCGCACCGCCCTGGCGCGACGAGTGTGCGCCCGCCATGGGTTTTACGATGCCCGCGAGCGCGCGCAATTGGCGGGATGTTTGAAGGCGTTGGGTGAACTGGCCGCTGCGGGACATTTCGAGTTGCCGCCCCGGCGCTCACGACCGATCGCCAGCACACCGCGCCGACTCACGCACCCCGTTCCGCCACCTGTGCGGGTGCCGCACACGGCAGGAGCGGTGCGCGATCTCAGGCTGGTGCTGGTCAACAATGATTCTCAGCGGCGGCTGTGGAATGAACTGATGCTTCGCGAACACCCCCGTGGGGCCGGACCC
>JBFGYN010000163.1:0-8454 GCA_041587415.1 Candidatus Competibacterales bacterium
CACGGGCTTTGCCTTTGTCGACCCGGTGAACTCGGTCGCCCCGGACTATCCCGACACCAAGTTCGTCAACATCGACGGCTTCCTGCCCGAAATTCCCGAGAACGTGCTGATGATCAGCTTCCAGGAGCATCAGGGCTCCTATCTGGTCGGCATGCTGGCGGCGATGAAATCGGAGTCCGACACGATCGGATTCATCGGTGGCATGGACATCCCGCTGATCCGGCATTTCGGCTGCGGCTACGCGCAAGGTGCCAAGGCGGTCAACCCCGACGTCAAGATCGTCGCCAACATGACCGGCACGACGCCGGCGGCGTGGAACGACCCAACCAAGGGTGGTGAGCTGGCCAGGAGCCAGTTCGACCGGGGTGCCGACGTGGTATACGCGGCCGCGGGCGGGACCGGAATCGGTGTCTACCAGGCGGCCAAGGATGCGGGCAAGCTTGCCATCGGTGTCGATTCGAACCAGAACTTTCTCCACCCCGGCACCATGTTGACCTCAATGGTGAAAAGGGTGGATGTCGCCGCCTACAAGGCCTTCAAGTCCGCCTTGGACGGTACCTGGGAGCCCGGTATTCAGAATCTGGGCTTGGCCGAGGATGGGGTCGACTGGGCTCTCGATCAATACAACCAAAGCCTGATTTCCGCAGCGATGAAAGATGCGGTCGACAAGGCGAAGGCCGCCATCATTGCCGGCGACCTCCAGGTTCACGACTACATGTCCGACAACACCTGCACCTACTGAGCGCTGGCGTGGCACTCGACCGCGCGATCCCGGCCGTGGAACTCGTGGGTATCAACAAGCGATTCGATCGCGTCCAGGCAAATCGAGACGTCTACCTGCGCGTGCCGAAAGCTACCGTGCACGGAATCGTAGGCGAGAACGGCGCCGGCAAGTCCACCCTCATGAGCATTTTGTACGGGTTCTACCCTGCGGATTCCGGCGAGATTCGCGTGGCCGGTCGTCGTGTCCGGATTCGCAGCCCCCACGACGCCATTGCGGCGGGGATCGGCATGGTTCATCAGCATTTCATGCTGGTGGAGAATCTGACCGTCGTCGAGAACGTCATGCTCGGATCGGAAAAGGGGTTTCTGCTCGGCCGGGGCCTGGCTCGGATTCGAACCGAACTGGAGCGGCTCGAACGCGACTACGGTTTGGATGTTCCACCCGATGCGCTGGTGGAGGATCTTACGGTCGGCCAGCGGCAGCGCGTGGAAATCTTGAAAGCCCTCTATCGGGGCGCAAAGGTGTTGATTCTGGATGAGCCGACCGGTGTGTTGACGCCCCAGGAGACCGAGCAACTTTTCAACATACTGCGGTCCCTGCGCGGCGAGGGCGTTGCCATATTGCTGATCACCCACAAGCTGCGAGAGATCATGGCGGTCACGGATGAAGTCTCGGTCATGCGCGCTGGGCGGCTGGTGGCTCGACGGCGTACCGAGGGCACAAACACCGCGGCTTTGGCTGAGCTCATGGTGGGCCGAAGCGTGCTGCTGCGGGTGGCCAAGCTTCCAGCGGTCCCGAAGGACGTGGCCTTGGATGTCCGCGGACTGGTGGTGCGGGATCGTGCGGGAACGCCCCGTTTGAACGGTGTGAGCTTCACAGTTCGGGAAGGCGAGATCGTCGGCGTCGCCGGCATTTCGGGCAACGGGCAGAGCGAGCTGCTCGAGACGCTGAGCGGAATTCGGGCACCGGATTCTGGCTCGTTCCGAGTCGGGGCGCAAGAGATTACTGCGGATCGGCCACTGGCGCCTGCCAAGTTGAGGGCCCTGAGGGTCGCACACGTTCCGGAGGATCGGCAACGCATGGGTCTGGTGTCCGGCTTCAGCGCCCGGGACAGTGCGCTGCTCGGCTATCAGAACGAACCCGAGTACAACGTCTTTGGGTTGACCCACCAATCTGCCGTCCGGCGCCATTGCGAACAGCTCATGGCGTCCTACGACGTGCGCCCGCCGGACCCGGATCTCCGCACGGAACTACTCTCCGGCGGAAATCAGCAAAAGCTCGTTCTTGCGCGGGAGCTGGAGCGCGAGCCGAAGGTCCTCCTGGTGGGGCAGCCGACGCGGGGCGTGGACATTGGTGCCATTGAGTTCATTCACCGGCGCCTGATCGCCATGCGGGACGAGGGCAGTGCTGTCTTGCTGGTGTCCGCCGATCTGGACGAGATCCGATTCCTGAGTGATCGAATCCTGGTAATGGCAGGCGGGCGAATCGTTGGTGAGACGACGCCGCACACGGCCGACGAACGTACCTTGGGCTTGATGATGGCCAACGCTTGGGACGGCGTGGACGAGAGTGTCCGGGCGTGAGCGGGGCAGGGCACGGCAACCTGCCTGCCTGGGTCGACGTCGGACTCATACCGTTGATCAACATCGGCCTGGCGTTCCTCGCATCGGCACTCGTCATTGTGATCATCGGCGAAAATCCCGTCGCTGCGGTCAAGCTGATGGTGTTCGGCGCATTCGGTTATCAGGAGGCCATTGGCTATACGCTGTACTACGCCACGAATTTCCTATTCACCGGTTTGGCCGTGGCGGTCGCGTTCCACGCCGGATTGTTCAATATCGGTGGCGAAGGGCAGGCCTACCTGGGCGGCCTCGGAGTTGGGTTGTTGGCACTCGCACTCGATCATGCGCTGCCCGGCCCAGTGCTCATTCCGCTTTGCATTCTCGCCGGCGCGCTTTTCGGGGCTGCCTGGGCATTTTTACCTGGCTGGTTACAGGCCTACCGGGGCAGCCACATCGTGATCACCACCATCATGTTCAACTTCATTGCCGCCTCGATAATGGTGTATCTGATGGTCAACGTGTTGATCCAGCCCGGCAGCATGTCGCCTCAAAGTCGGCCATTGGCAGCCACAGCACACATGCCGTCGGCCCACCAGGCACTGGGTTGGATCGGAATCGACCTCGCCCGATCGCCCCTAAACCTGTCCCTGCTATTGGCGCTACTTTGCGCTTTGATGCTCTGGGTGTTTCTTTGGCACACCCGCTGGGGTTACGCGATTCGCACCGTGGGAGCAAACGAAGCTGCCGCACTCTACGCGGGAATTCCGACCCGCCGGGTGCTGGTCACCGCAATGTTGATTTCAGGTGGGTTTGCGGGTCTCGTCGGCGTCAATGAAATCAGCGGCGTCCACCATCGCTTGCTTCTCAATTTCACTGCCGGTTACGGATTCGCGGGCATTGCCGTGGCGCTCATGGGGCGCAATCACCCATTCGGAATCGTCCTCGCCAGTCTGCTGTTCGGCGCCTTGTACCAGGGTGGGGCAGAGCTCGCATTCGAAATGCCGCGGGTCACCCGCGAGTTGGTGGTGGTCATTCAGGGGCTGGTGATTCTGTTCAGCGGCGCCCTAGCCTACATGATCCGGCCGACGATGGAACGGTTGTTTGCGCGACCTGTGGGCGCCGATGGATGAGCTGCTCATTGTTGGGATCTCGACCGCGGACGCGACGATCCGGGTGGCCACTCCACTCGTCCTCTGCGCCCTGGCGGGATTGTTCGCGGAGCGCTCAGGTGTCATCGATATTGGGCTCGAGGGAAAAATGCTGGCCAGCGCATTCGCGGCGGCCTCGGCGGCCCATTTGACCGGGTCGGTCTGGCTAGGGCTGGGTGCCGGAGTGATAACGTCGTGTGCGTTTGCGATGGTGCACGGCTTCGCCTGCATTACCCATCGCGGAGACCACGTCGTCAGCGGTGTGGCCATCAATGTGTTGGTAGCCGGTCTAAGCGTCACCCTGGGTATTGCCTGGTTCCAGCAGGGCGGGCAGACGCCGCCGCTAGCGGATGGTGCGCGATTTCTGCCGCTTTCGTGGCCTGGTGCCGGGGCGGTTGAGCCCATTCCTTTCCTGGGACCGCTCTACAGCGAACTCCTCAGCGGGCACAATGTGCTCGTGTATACCGCTTACCTCGCGGTGCCAGCGAGTGCTTGGATGCTGTTTCGCACGCGTTTCGGATTGCGCTTGCGCGCTGTAGGCGAAAACCCGGCCGCTGTCGATACGGCGGGTATCTCCGTCGTCCGGCTTCGCTACATGGCCATGGGGTGTTGCGGCGTGCTTTGCGGCATCGCGGGCGCCTATCTGTCCACGGGACAGAACGCATCGTTCGTTCGCGATATGACGGCTGGTCAAGGGTACATTGCCCTAGCAGCCATGATTTTCGGGAAATGGCGCCCGTATCCGGCCATGTTCGCGTGCCTGCTGTTCGGTTTTCTCGACGCGGCGGCGGTGCGCCTGCAAGGCGTGGAAATTGCCGGGTTTGGGCAGGTTCCCGTGCAGATCGTTCAGGCGCTGCCGTATGTCATGACGGTGGTGCTTCTGGCTGGGTTCATCGGACGTGCCGTCGCCCCGAGGGCGGTTGGCAGACCCTACGTGAAAGGAAGATGAGCAACATCGATGACATGCTTCGGGCCGCGCGGGAGGTACGCGAACGTGCACACGCGCCCTATTCCCGCTTCCGAGTCGGAGCGGTCGTGCGCGGGGCCAGCGGGGCGCTCTACGCAGGCTGTAACGTGGAAAATGCCGCGTACCCGGAAAGCCAGTGCGCAGAAGCGACGGCCATCGGTGTGATGGTCTCGGCGGGCGAGAAGAGAATTGCCGAAGTGCTCGTTCTCGCCGACGGTCGCGAGACCATCAGTCCATGCGGTGGTTGCCGGCAGCGCCTGCAAGAGTTTGCCGACCCGGATACCGTTGTCCACCTCTGCCGAGTGGAAGGCGAGTGCGTGACCATGACGATGATCGAACTGCTCCCACAGTCGTTCGGGCACCGGGATTCCCGATGAGGGAGCACGCCGAAAGATCGGTGGCGTTGGTTCGGGAGCGCCTGGGTGACTTTGAACCGAAGCTGGGGATCATCCTTGGGTCCGGGTTGGATGCGGTCGCCGACGGTGTAACCGAAGCGAAATCGGTCCCATACACCGAGCTTCAGGGGTTTCCCCAGCCGACAGTCGAAGGACATTCGGGCGCACTTGTTGTCGGCCGACTCGGCGGTGTCGCAACCGCGGTCTTGCGTGGCCGGAGTCACGTCTATGAGAGCGGTCGAAGCGATGCCATGCGGGTCCCTTTGGAGACGCTTAGACGGCTCGGCTGCGAGACGCTACTGCTTACCAACGCAGCAGGCAGTCTGATGCCCTACGCCGCGCCCGGCAGCCTCGCATTGGTCACCGACCACATCGGCATCGGCTTACCAAATCCCCTGATGGGCGAGGTATCCGCTACTCGATTCCTCGACATGGTGGATGCCTACGACCCGTCCATACGCAGAACGCTCGGCGCCGCCGCGCATCGGCTCGGCATACACCTGCATCAGGGCGTCTACATGTGGTTTGGCGGGCCGAGCTTCGAGACGCCTGCCGAGATTCGCGCGGCGAAGAATTTTGGGGCGGATCTGGTCGGCATGTCCACTGTGCCGGAAGTCATCATCGCGCGCTTCCTCGGTTACCGGGTGGCGGCCATTTCGGTCGTAACCAATTTCGCAGCCGGGCTGGCGGAGGATCCGTTGAGCCACGAGCACACTGTTCAGGTCGCAGGGGCGGCCGCTAAGCATCTTACGCGCCTGTTGGAGGAATCCGTGGAGCAAATCGTCCAGAAAGGCCGTTGAGTACGGCCCGATGAATTCATCGGTCACAACGAGGCACCTCGTGGGTTTGCTGGACCTCACCAGTCTGGGTGAGAGCGACACGGAGAAGACCGTGGACGGGCTCTGCGCAAGGGCAGATACCCCGGTCGGGCAGGTGGCCGCAGTCTGTGTCTGGCCGCGGTTTGTCCGACGCTGTGTCGCCAATCTAGACGGCAGCGATATTGCAGTGGCCGCCGTTGCGAATTTTCCGGCTGGCGGTACGAACGTGAAGGCGGCAGTCGCCGAAACAGGTCAAATTCTCGATTCCGGCGGTCGCGAAGTGGATCTGGTCATGCCATATCGCGCCTGGCTCGTAGGCGATCGCGGAATTGCCAGGGACATGATCGCCGCGTGTCGTGCGACATGCGGTCATTCAGCCCACCTGAAAGTCATATTGGAAACCGGGGCGATGGGCGGGGCGGGTACCATTGCCGAAGCGAGCCGCGACGCCATCGAGGCGGGCGCACACTTCATCAAGACCTCGACCGGCAAGGCAAAGGTCAACGCGACGCCCGAAGCCGCTCGCGTGATGCTGGAGGTCATCCGGGATTCCGGTGCCACGGTCGGATTCAAGGCGGCCGGCGGCATCCGCACGCAGGAGCAAGCGCTCGAGTATGTCCGAATAGCCGAGGACGTCATGGGCCCGAATTGGGTGTCACCTGAGCGGTTTCGAATCGGCGCCAGCAGCCTCCTGGATGCGCTACTCGCGCAATGTTCGGGCTAAGTCAATGAACCGTCGTGCCATCGTGTTCCGAACCGTCCGCCGCCCGTTCGTCACCCATCATGTTACCGCTTGCTGCTGGCTGCGCTGCCCGTTTGTGGGCACGATGTCCATGACGTGCAGGTGCCGATAAGGGTTCCGAGCCAGTCATCGTTGCTGGACTCGAAGAGCTTATTGCCGACCAATTCGCGAACAATCTGGGCCAAATCCAACTAAGATCTCCAGACCAACTCACGGATTTGGGATCCATACACGATCTGGGTACGGAGGCGGGATGGAATACGTCATCGTGAGCTTTCCAGCAAAACGGTTCGTCTACATTGACGGCCAGAGTGGCGGCGCGACGAATGAGGTACTTCGCATCGAGGCGGGCTCTCACGAATTCGATCTTGGGGAGGTGAAAGATTACGAGCCCAGCTCGCTGGTAGTCGCGGTGCAGGGGACCACGGTCTTGCAGCCGATGAAGGTCGCGTTCGCCCAGAAAGCGGGGGACAACTGACGATGGCTGGGCGGTTTCTCGCGCGTGTCTTGCTCGTTGCCGGTTTGCTCCTGATTGCTGCTTGTGGCTCGTTCCCGGTCAATCCGCCGCTCGATCGATACGATCCTGCGGCCGGTTACCGATTCGATCCGATTTCCATCGACCCCGACGAGCGCGACGAGATGTTCGTCATCTTGGCGTTCTCTGGCGGCGGAACGCGCGCCGCTGCGCTGGCCTACGGCGTTTTGGAGGCGCTGCGCGATACGCCGATCCATTGGCAAGGCCGAAATGCGTCGCTGCTCGACGAGGTGGATGTGATTTCGTCGATCTCCGGTGGCAGCTTTCCCGCTGCGTACTACGCTTTGCGCGGGCCGCGCATCTTCACTGAGTTCCCGGAAAAGTTTCTCTACCGCCCGGTTCAATCCGATCTCCTCGTGCGGGCGCTGAATCCCTCGAGCTGGCCAAAGCTCGCGGGTTCAAGCTACGGACGCAGCGACCTGGCCGCCGAGTTCTATGACGAGGAAATATTCGGCGGCGCAACATATGGTGAGTTGGCCGCCGATCATCGGCGGCCATTCGTGATTTTGAATGCCACCGATCTAACGACCGGGACACAGTTTTCCTTCGTTCAGGACCAGTTCGACCTGCTGTGTTCCGATTTGTCAGGCGTCAAGCTGGCCAGGGCGGCCGCTGCTTCCTCGGCCTTTCCCGGTGGTTTGACGCCGCTCACATTCAAGAACTACGCGGGCAGTTGTGATTACCAGCAGCCGAGGTGGGTTGCGCGCGCAATCCAAGATCGAACCTCGCGAATAAACGCTCGGCGTACCGCGCGCGCAGATGGGCGGATCGGGTATGCCAAGACCGTGCTGGATCCGCGATCCGATGAATCGCGCCCGGCACGTCCCTATATCCACCTCACGGACGGTGGCGTCGCCGACAACATCGGCCTGCGCGAACCGTTGACGGCCGTAGCGAACAAAAACAATTCGTGGAGCGTGCTTTCGAGGATTGACCTGAAGCGGGTAAGCAAGCTGGTGGTCATCGTCGTGAATGCGGCCACGAATCCCGAGACCGCGCGTGATCAGACACCCAAGGTGCCGGGCTTGTTCGAGACGGTCTCGACTGTGGCGACCATTCCGCTCGACAATTATTCGTTCGAAACACTGGAATTGCTGCGCGCCACCGTGGATGAGTTCAACGAGGAAATGCGCCTGGTTTCCGGCTGCAAGGCCCTGGCTGCAGACAAGGGTCCCCAGTGCGAACTGGATATTCCGACCCCGCATCAGATCGAGTTCTTCCCAATCGAAGTGGCTTTCGAGTACATCCAGTCGGAACGAGATCGCAATTGGTTCAAGAACCTTCCCACCAGCTTCGAGCTGCCGCGGGAAACCATCGATCGAGTGCGAGCAGTGGGTGCGCAAATCCTCAATGCTGACTCGGAATTTCAGAAATTGGTGAAGGAAATGGAAGCCGGAGTATAAGAAGGTAACGGGGTCAGAAACGGTATTGTTCAACCGGTTCGTGTCTGACCCCATAACCCGATTGCGCTCCCATAATGTAGCCGGGCCAAAACAATCGTGTCTGACCCCATTGACAAGCGGATGAGCGCCCCTCACCCGGCAGATGAAATCGAGCGGCTCG
>JBFGYN010000164.1:0-8394 GCA_041587415.1 Candidatus Competibacterales bacterium
CGTAGCTACAACTTGAGTGAAGAGCAAGTCAGGGCGAGCGAGAAACCGTCAGGGCCGGGGTAGGCCTTTGGCGGCGGTACACTTCGTACGCCAGAACTGAGCCGCTAAACTGGACATAAACTTTTACCGATCAACCGCCTGCGAGCTAGCCGAAGGCCGCCCTGGTGAAATATCCGGGCTAGGCCTGATACTTCATCAGGGACCCCGGATGCTGGTGAAATATCTTGGCTAGCAGCGCGACTTCCCTCCGGAGTGGGGACGGTCACCGATACGCGCTCTCCATCTTGTTCGACGCCCACGACGGCCGATTGCCAGCGGACATGGATCAAATCGCCGTACTCCAGGACTTTATCGACCGAATACTGCCCGATAACTTGCTGCTGGATGTTGTACATCGGAAAGAAACGTTCGTCGCCGCTATGCGGCTCGGTCTCACCTTTGCCTTTGGGTCTCATAGGTGCGGGCCCGAATGCATCGTGTCTCCTCAGACCGAGATTCTCGCGCTCAAGCCCGGTAGGCGATGCCGGCTAGGCGTGAAAGATCCCCCCCGCGCAGGCCTTGCGCACGATCAGGGGCGAGCAGCGGTAGCGATCCTCGCCATAGCTGGCGACCAGACCGGCCAGCACCGCCTGAACCTCCGGCAGGCCGATGGTTTGTGCCCAGCTCAGCGGGCCACGGGGGTAGTTCACGCCGCACTGCATGGCGATATCCACGTCCTCTGCGCTGCAGACCTGTTGGTTGACCGCATCTGCGGCCTCGTTGGCCAGCATGCACACGGTGCGCATGACCACCATGCCGGGCACGTCGTCGATGATGGAGACCTGCTTGCCGAGGGCCTGAAACAGGCCCACCGAAGCGCGGACTGCCTCGGGGCCGGTCTGATCCGCCGGAGCGAGGGCTATCCGGGTTGCCTTGGCATAATCCAGGGCCAGGTCGAACGCCACCAGGCCCTGCAGTCCTGCATCGGCGGCGCGGGCCGTGGCGTGCCGGCCATCGGTGAGGGCGAGAAGCGCCGGGCCCGCCTGGAGCAAGCCTTCGCCCTCCTCGCGGATGACCTCGATCCCGGCTTCCTGGATCAGTCCGACCAGTGCTTCCGCGACGCCTAGCGGCCCGCGAACGGTAACCTGGCCCGGTGCCGAGGCCGGCTCCGCCGTGGCGGGCGTGTCTCGCTTCGCCCCTTGGCCGTAGTCATAGAAACCGCGTCCGGACTTGCGTCCGAGCCGGCCCGCCGTCACCAGCTCCTGTTGGATCAGGCTGGGCTGGAACCGCGGGTCTTGAAAGTACGCATCGAACACCGAGCAGGTGACGGCGGAATTGACGTCGTGGCCGATCAGATCCATGAGTTCGAAGGGGCCCATGCGAAAGCCGCCGGACTCCTTCACGACGGCGTCGATCGTCGCCACGTCCGCACCACCCTCCTGCAGCACGCGCAGTGCTTCGGCATAGAACGGTCGGGCGACCCGGTTGACGATGAATCCGGGCGTGGAACGGGTGTGTACGGGGCTCTTACCCCACGCCGCGGCGGTGTCATAGATTGTGTCGGCCACCGCCTGGTCCGTGGCCAGACCGCTGACCACCTCCACGAGCTTCATCACTGGGGCTGGGTTGAAGAAGTGCATCCCCGCCAGCCTGTGGGGGCGTTTCAGGGTAGCCCCAACGGCGGTCACCGAGATCGACGAGGTATTGGTGGCCAGAATCGTGTCCTCGGCGCAGATCGTCTCCAATTGCCCGAAGACCTGGCGCTTGAGCTCGAGATTCTCGACGATGGCCTCGATCACCAAGCCAGCGGGTGCCACGTGCTCCAGGCTTGTCACCGTCCGCAATCGTCCCAGCAGGCCGTTGCGTTCGCCGGCGCTCATCTTGCCGCGCTCGACCTGCCGATCGAGCCCCTTGGCGACGTTGGCCAGTCCTTTCTCCGCGGCGCCCGCGGCGGCGTCGTACAGGAGAACCGGATGGCCGGCGGCAGCGGCGACCTGCGCTATGCCTGCACCCATTGTCCCCGCGCCGATGACTGCAATGGTCGTGGAAGTCTGCAATGTGCCCATATTCAGTGTCGTTCCAACTGCGGTCGAGGTTCTTCCGTCAAGGTGACGCCTTGCTCACGGTAATTCGCGTCACGCCCGGCGCCCGCGAGCAGCGGAGCGCCTACCGCGGCGTGATCAGGTGCTTCCTCGGGGGTGGCACGAACCGCTTCGTGCATCCGGATACGGAAGCCGTTCGAATGGTCCGGCCCGTCGGATGTCGCGGTGGCCGCGCACCCGGTTATTTCGAAGACAATGGTCTCGCAGCTCATGGCTCAGCGTCCTTCGAATCCGGGTCTGCATTTTGCCAGGAAGGCTTCGGCCGGACTCGGCCGGTCAACGCACGCCTCGCGTTGCGCGGTGCCCAAGTGGAGATGACCGGAGCAGCCCGCAGTACTCGGAACTTCGTTTGAACCCTGACGATGCGCCCATGGAGATTCTCGGGTCGAGGCATCAGCCGTTTGCACGAAACGCTCGTCTCAGTGCCGCTGCAGCGTCGGCGATCGCCTGCCTGGCGACATCTACCGCACCGGACATGGAAAAAAACGGATGCACCATGCCGGGATAGTCCATCAATTCCACCTGATTGCCCGCTTCTCGCAATCGCTTCGCATAGGCAATGCCCTCGTCACGCAAGGGGTCGTACTCCGCCACGATTACCAGCGCCGGCGGCAGGCCGGAGAGGTTCGGGCAGAGCAGGGGCGCGTAGCGAAAGTCCCGGCGATCGTCATCGGATCGCAGATAATGACCCTGGAACCAAAGAATGTGCTTGCGCGTGAGCAGGTAACCGTCACTCAGCGCGTGCTGCGACGCCGAGTCGGGAAAGGGCGCGGTCGGCGGGTAGACGAGGAGTTGAAAGGCGAGCGGCGGCCCCCCACCTTCGCGGGCTAAGATGGCCGCCACCGCTGCGAGATTGCCGCCGGCACTGTCGCCGCCGATCGCCATTCGCCTGGCATCCGCCCCAAGGGAACCGGCCTGTTCTCCCACCCACTTCAAGGCGGCAAAGCTGTCTTCGACGGCCGCCGGAAACTTGTGCTCCGGTGCCAAACGATAGCCGACGGAAACAACCATGCAGTCTGCGCGCAGAGCCAGTTGGCGGCACAGTGAATCGTAGCTGTCGAGGCTGCCGATCACATGGCCGCCACCGTGAAGCCAGACCAGCACCGCCAGTGGCTCCTCAGAGGCTCGCGGGGTGAAGACCCGGACCGGAATGTCGCCGGACGCACCGGGCACGGCCCGATCCTCGGCGCGGTAGACGGGCTCGGGCTTGGCATCCAGTATCGCCGCCTTCTGGTTGTGGAGAGCGCGTGCCGCCTGCGGCGTCATCTCCCAGTACTCCGGATTCGCGGTCTGCCTGGCGAGTTGAAGAATGTGCTCTACCTGCGGATCGAGCGGCATGCGGTACAGTCTCCATGTTCGAGTGAGCGGAACACTCGCACCATATGGCGCGCTGCTTCCCGCGCAGCAGTTTCTTGTTCATCTTGCCCACGCTCGTCCCGTCGTTGGCCTCCACGATTGCGATTCGCTCGCGCACTGGGTAACGTGAAATCGTGCCGTTTTTCGCAGATCGCTTTACGTGGATGCGGGCCAGTCGCCCGAGATCCCGCGGCACGCCAGTCACACGCCCTTGAACGCTTGTCCCCGGCTCCGCGAATGAGCAGCACGCGAACGTCATCGTCGAAGCGCGCCTCCAGGATCGCTTCGTCGGGCTGGCGAAACATCGCGTTGGAATAGGTGTTGGTAGGCGGGTTGCTCAGTTCGAGCACGGCTACCCCGTCGCTCACCCAATCGTTCACGAGCCTTTCTGTCATCACATGACTCTCCCTGTCAGCCAATTGCGAAAATTCCGCTGCGTGATCCGGTCGCGCCGCAAAGTAACGGTGAGCATTTCACCGGACTCGATGCCCAGCTGTTCGAGTTGATCGGGGTACGGCGCCGCCGACCTCGAGGGCTCGATGGCATCCGGAATCGTGGCGCGCCGCGTCATGCTGCCGGCGCCTCCGTTGACGGCCGGTGATCAACATACTTCCAACTACCCGATGGTGATTGGCGGTCTATTTCGATGTTCTCTCCATGTAGGCTTCGATTCGCTGGCGGAAGTCGGCTGGGATCGCCGCAGGATTCATTGAGCGATTGTCCACGAAGCAGCACACGAACCGGGTCTTGAAACTCGCGGTCCCATCGTCCCGCTCACCATTGATCTGGAAACCGAGAGAGGCGCAACCCAGTTTGTCCACGAATACGCTCATCGACAGCTCGTGCCGTGGCGTCAGGGGCGCGAGAAAGTCCATCTCCACATGGACGAAAGGCGTCCCCAGGTGCATATCGATATTGAGCACGTACCAGTCGACTCCCAGTACCGCCCGGAACCAACCTTCCAATGCCTCCATCGCGAAATCGAAGAATCGTACGGTGTAGGCAATCTGAGCTGGGTCGGTATCGCCCCAGTTGATCACGCGATGGTGAACGTATGGTGCTGGAGCGCTTATCCCAACTGAATTCGACATGTCATTTTCCATTTGTCCGTGCCGTCTCCGGCGTCGGTCTCTCAACTCTACTCGTTCGGAACAGTTTTCATTACGCAGCGAACGGGATTGGGTGTTGCGTGCCCCAGGCCGCAAATGGAAGCATCCGCCATCGCTTTCGAAAACTCCCCCAGCAAGGCTGTATCCCAGCACTTGCTCTGCAACAACGCGACTGCCTTTTCCGTCGCCACACGCCGCGGCTTACGCTGGCAGCAAGATTCGCGCGCACGGGATCGCATCACGCTGCGCGCCGCTTCGACCGGGGAGTCCTGCTCGGAAGGAACGGCGATCGCGGCGCAGCGCAGGAAGCCGCCGTGCTCGTTCAGTGCATCGAAATCGCGCGGCAGAGAACGTCCCCGGTTCATCTTTGTCGAGGTCGACGCCGAGCAGCCGCTGCACCTCGCCCAATGCGGCCGATTCGATGCCGCACCCTTTCGGTGATCCCAGTTCCGAGCGGCGCACACTGGGTGATCGACTGTCATGCATTGGTTCGATTCGGGCAGGATCAATCCAGAATGCAGCCGTGCCGCCTGTGCCAGTCGGAACCGCTCGCCTTGTCCTCGGACCGCAATCGATCGACGAAATGGGTAGTCGCCGTGATGACGGCGGCCGGCTGATCGCGGTGCGGCGAATGGCGGCAATCCGATAGTACGAGCGAATCCACGTCGATTGCAGACCGGGCAATGCGCTCGATCTGCTGCAAAGTCCCGTATTCGTCCTCTTCGCCCTGAATCGCCAGGATGGGGCAACCGATGCGGGGCAGAAATTCCTCGATATTCCAGGAGCGGAAGTCCGGGTGCAGCCAGATATCGTTCCAGCCCCAGAAGGTAGAATCGACGTCGCTATGGTAGCGCGCCAGCTTGGACGGCATGTCAGTCGTCTCATAGGCAGTTTTCGCGGCTTCGATGTTGGTGATGGAGATGTCCTCCACCAAAACGTGCGGCGCCAGCACGATCAAGCCGGCCACATTCCGCTCCGAGCCGCCGGCGTGAATCAATGCGATGGAACCGCCGTCGCTGTGTCCGAATAGGATAGGGTCCTCTATGTTCAGCTCGTCGAGCAGCGCCGGCAGCGTGTCAAGCGCCTCGCGATGCATGTAATCCACTTTGCGCGATTCGGCTAGCCGTTCGGACCGGCCATAGCCATAGCGAGAATAGACCAACGCATTGCAATTGGTGGCGTGCGCCAGCCTGCTCGGAAAATCCTTCCACATGGAGATTGAACCGAGACCTTCGTGTAAGAACACGATGCACGGGCCGGCCGTGCTGGTGACTTCGATACGCTCGAATTCGATTCGGCGCGAACAGACGGTAAGAAATGGCATTCAAACTCCAAAACGCTGCCGCGGCACATCGCGATCCGCATTCATCTCGTCACCGCCACCTTCGGATAGGAAGCAGATTTCGTCCACCATGATGCCGCGCTAACGGATACCGGTTGCCGCACTCTTCGGTGCACGCGCACTAGGCTGCTGGTCGCCAAGCCGCAGACGCGCAGCGCAACAGGTCGAGGTGGAACCAGACCCAGCATTATCGGAATCGGCGTGATCTTGCCCGTGCCGTCTCGGCCCATTGAGCCAATGGTTTCTGCTTGGAAGAGGACCTGTGGTAACGAAATTCACCTTGTGGTGCGTCACCGCTGATCGGGTCTTTCGTCCGGTCACGAGCGCGAGAATGCAGGCACTTGACCGAGCTTCGAGCGCCCCAGTTCCTCGGCCGATTGGTTTGAAACGCATCATCGATAGTTCGCCAATCTTCGCTGGTCAGGTGACGCTCGGCGAGCGAAAGCACGATCTCTTCGTCCTTCTTCATGTGCGTTCATTGGAACTCCGCATAGCCGGTCGGGGCCCGCGCAGAGGGATCGAGATTTCCGGTGTTCCGAGAGTCTCGGAGATTGACACTGGGCTGCTCCAGCAGCTTCCGGCCCCGAACATGCCCCGCCTCCAACTTCTCGAGTATGGTGTACGCCCCGGTGGAGCCCTTCCGCAGACACTAAAAGAGATACTCGTCCTCCTTCAGGTGGTGCACGCGTTCCGGAAGTACTTTCATATGGTCGAGCATGGCCGATATCAGGAAGTAATCCGCTTCGATTCGGCCGGCTTTTGCATCTTGCAGGTGCGATTCCGGGCCTTTGCGCCCTGCGCCCATCGAGCGGTGTTCACTTTTGATAACGAGTGATCCGTCGTGCTGTGGCGCCCGGCGTTTTTTGGCTCCGTTTTCCGCTTTCCTTCGCGCTCGACCAGACAAATCTCCGGCAATTGGAAGACGGGCACCGCTGGGTGCTGGTGGACACCGGTCTTGGTTTGGACGGCATGCGGGACCATTGGGAGCGGCGGATTTCAGCTGCTTTCGTGACCGCGGGGAGCGGCCGTGCGGATCCTGCGGGGTCTCCGTCCTCCCAGGTGAAGTGGATCACCGTGACGTGGCCCCAAGCCGCAGTGAGCGGCAGGCCAAAAAAACAAGGCGATGACCCGCTGCTACCGCGCCCGCGGCGCCGGCGGATCATCGATTGCCGTGTCTTCCCCAGCAAGCGGGCTCCAACAGGGAGATCGAGGGCATGAGCACCCGATTCCCGATCCTTCGTCCACGGTGACGGGCGTTACTGCACCAGCGGAGTGGTGCCACTGGCAAGATCGAGCCCTTCGATCTTTGCCTCGCCGGCCAGCACCTGCAGATACTGACTGGTGGCGCGGCTGCGGGCCGTTTCCACGAGATAACGGGCGATGGCGTCGTGTATGGCTTCGAAGGGGAGCGCCGCCCCTTCCTGACGATCCAGGACGTCCACTACATGCCAGCCGTAGCGGGATTCCACCGGCCGCTCCGCAAGCCCTGCTGGCAGCCTCAGCACGGGACCCTCAAACTCGGGTACGGTCTGGCCGCGGCCGATCCAGCCGAGCGCGCCACCTTGTTCACGAGACGGGCAGGCCGAGTGTTGCAACGCCAGGTTGGCGAAGAGTTTGGGTTCGCTCTGCAGCTGCGCGATGAGCGCCTCGGCCTGTTGGCGCACCTGGTCGCGCTGGTCCAGGTCATCGGGGTGGGCAGGCAGCAAGATGTGACGCAGCTCGGCGCGATCCTCGCCTCGAAAGCGCGCTCGGTTCTGCTCGAAGTAGCGCCGGCATGCGCGCTCGTCGGGCTCGGGTATGTCGATTTCCTGATCCAGCAGCCGGTCGATGGTTGCATCGTCGAGGTCGGCGTCCGCGGCCAGCAGCCCGAGCTCCGTGGCGCGCTGGCGCAACAGTTCACGGATTACCAGCGCGACCGCGGCCTGGTGCTGCCGGTCCGTGATCGAGCCGCCATCGTAGTTGGCCGATTCGAGATTGATGTCCCGAGCCGAGAGTGCGACACCGTTCACGGACACGGCCTCGCTCGGACTCTCCTCCGGCGTCCAGGTGCGGACCTCTTGCTCGAGCAGCTCGTCGTGATTCATGTCGGCTCAACCCTGACGCTGGCGCACGACCTGGTAACGACGGCCGATGTATCCCAAGGGCGCGCTCCAAATGTGCACCAGGCGGGTGAAGGGAAAGAGCAGGAAGATGATGAGACCCAGGAACAGGTGGGTTTTGTACACCCAGGGCACGCCGGCAAGCACTTCTGCGGCGCCGGGCCGGAAGGTAACGATGCGCTGCGCCCAGTCGCCCAGCACCAGCATCATGGAGCCGTCCATGTGTCCGGCCGAGAAGGGGATGGTGAGCATGCCCAGCACCAGTTGCACGTAGAGGATCACCAGGATCGGGATGTCCATTTGCGAGCTGTGTGCCCGAACCCGCTTATTGGTAATCCGGCGATGCAGCAGAATGGTTCCGCCGACCAATGCTGCGATTCCGAACAGACCTCCGGAAATCATGGCCA
>JBFGYN010000165.1:0-8394 GCA_041587415.1 Candidatus Competibacterales bacterium
GCGCTCATGGGCAGTCGAGACGCGATGCGGCCGACTATCAGAAATCGATGCATCGGCCATTGCGCTCCCAATCTCCGTAACGGGTTGGGTCCGGTCCCTTCGGCCCGCCGATCTCCCGGGGACGGTTTGAACCTTCTTCGACGCCATTGGCCGACGTCGGTCCCGATTCGGTATCCGTGAGTTGCTCGCGACTCGGGTCCGGCATGTTCGACATCCTCCAGCAATCTGAGTTCGCACTCCCGACGGCCCACCCAGCTCAGAATCGACGGAATTCCCGAGAAGAGTTTTCCACGCTTTACTGAGCCGACGACCAGGGGAACCCGGCGTTCCGTTGTTCTTCGAAGTTCCTGTCGCCACGCCCATCCGGACGACGACTCTGGGATCGGGCCCTCGACTTCATCAGAGCTTTGCCAATGCGCTGGCAGTCGGCAACCTACGCACCCGAAACCGGAATTGGCGGCCGGTAAAAGCATTAGGCCGCGTGCAATGATGCAACGCAAAACGCCCAATATTATGCCCGCACGGTCCGCAACTCGCAATTTGCCTTATCGCGACTCGCCTCACAACCTGTGGCCCGTCCTATTTCCTTCCACTAACATGGGGGCCCCTTGATTGCACGACGCACTGTTCATATGAACGACCGATGGGAGACGTTTCTTCTCGGCCAGGGCGCCCAATTCGAAGATGGCCGGGTGCGCGGCTACGGGACGTCGGAACCGGCAGCGAAAGAAGACGAGCCGGACTGCTTCGTTGCGGACCTCTCCCAATATGCTCTTCTGGGTATCTCCGGCGACGATGCCGTTTCATTCCTGCAGGGTCAGCTGACCTGTGACATTCGCTTGCTGGACGAGAGTCGCAGTCTGCTCGGCGCATACCTCAGTCCAAAGGGACGGATGCTCACATCCTTCCGAATTCTCAGGCGCAATGATGCGTTGCTCATGCGCCTTCCCGCATCGACGCTTGGGCCGACCATGCGTCGACTTCAGATGTTCGTCTTGCGTGCCAAGGTGCAACTGGAGAACCTGGAGCCCGCGTTGGTGACGTTGGGGGTATTTGGCGCGGCAGCGCCCGCGGCTCTGTCGTCCGCCATCGGTGGGGTTCCAAACGATCTGAACGGAGTCGTTCGATTTGGAGAGACCACCATTGTTCGCGTTGCTGGCTCCGTCCCGCGATTCGAAGTGTTCGCGGACCCGGATACGGCAATTGAAATCTGGCGCCAGCTGGGCGCGACGCCGGTGCCGGCCGACCACTGGGAGCTGCTCGAGATTCGCAGCGGGCTGCCCACCGTCTCGGTGGAAAACGCCGATGCGTTCGTGCCCCAGATGGCGAATCTGGAGATTGTCGACGGCATTAGCTTTGCGAAGGGTTGCTACACGGGCCAGGAAGTGGTTGCCCGCACGCAGTATTTGGGACGGCCGAAGCGACGCATGTACCGTGCGGCCGTCTCTGGGCTTGTACGTCCGGTCGCCGGGAGTGCAATTTACGAAAACGACGGAATGAAGACTTCGGAGGTCGGACGAGTGGTAAACTCCGCAATCACCCCGGAAGGCGACTTCGAGCTACTTGCCGTGCTGCAAACGAGTGCTGCGGGCAGCGGCAACAGCCTTCGGCTGGGCTCCCCGGACGGCGCCGAACTGCGGTTGTTGGAGCTGCCCTACCCATTGGCGAATTGACCCGAGCCTTCGTACTCCGAAATCCGGACAAGTCACGAACGGGTATCGATGCAGCGTTCCGATCAATTTGGCACCCGGCCGGCGGCCACGACCAGCGTCAGCGTACCAAAGAAGCAATCCCGGTCCTGCGCCGACTCCAGTTCACGGTACAAATTCTGTAACTCGTCGCGACTGGCAATGCCGGCGGCGATCGCCGCTTCGTGCGTACGCTCGAAGCAGACCAAGTATCGCGTGAGCTCGTAGTCGGTAAGATAGATTGCAAGTACCACCAATTTCCGCTCGACCAATCCCGCTGCCCCGAACAGCCCGTGAAGACGGCGGCCGGCGTAGCCATTTGCCAGCGCGGAGTCCGCCGTGAAGCGTGCAAGACGACGCTCCACGTGAACCGAATCGCAGTCGATGGACAGGGTGCCCCAATCCGGCTCAATACAAACCACCCGGCCGCCGGGCCGCGTGATTCGGGCCATCTCCGACACCGCCCTTTCCGGGTCACGCAGGTGCATCAGCAATCTCTCGCTCCGACACGCATCGACGTCCCTGTCTGGCAAGGGCAATTGCAGAGCGTTGCCGATCGTTATCATTACGTTTTCCGCGCATCCTTCCGACTGCACCCTCGCGGCGGCCTGCTTGACCATTTCCGGGTCCGCGTCGATGCCGATCACACGGCCCGAGTCACCGACGCTGCGCGCCAGCGTGACGGCGTCGAAACCCGGACCGCAACCCACATCCACTACCGTCTGTCCGTCGCCCAGCTCCATCATCCGATGACTGGCCTGCTTGACGGGTGCAAGAATCCGCGCAGCGGATCTCAAGTAGTCACAGTCCACGTATCCTTTATCGGATTTCACGGAACTCTAACCCGCATCGCACGCCGGGATCCCGCACCCGGCTCGTATCGTAGCGGCTCCCACCCTGCGGCTCGAGCGTCTCGCGTGGCCGCAGCGGCGGCTCGAGAATAGGCTCCGTCGGCGACCCACAGTCTTCCGGCAAGTCTGCATAGTCCTCAATCGCTCCATTGGTTGGACCGTGCTCGCAGTGACCTGGTGAGAAAATGCGGCTCTCAACCCTTCAGTACACAGCCCTGAATGCCTCCCGCGCAGGCTGCGGGCGCCCGACATGGTAGCCCTGGGCGTAGTTGACACCGAATTCCCTGATTAGATCGAGGGTACGAGCGTCCTCGACGAATTCTGCGATGGTAACTTTTCCGAATCCTTCCGCCACCTGAGTCAGGGCCCGCACCAGAATTTGGTCGTCCGGGTTCTTGGAGAGGTCACGAATGAAGCTGCCGTCGATCTTCACGTAGTCGATGGGCAGTTCCTTGAGATAATAGAAAGACGAAAATCCGACGCCGAAATCGTCCAATGCGAAGTGACAGCCGAATTCCCGCATGCCGAGCATCAATTCGCGGGCGGCCTTGAAATCTGCAACTGCAGCGGTTTCGGTGACTTCAAAAATGAAATTGTCGGCGCTCACCTTGAACTTTTCCAGCCCCTTCCGAACGAATGGCAGGAGTTCACTGTCGCCGAGAGCGTGGGCAGACAAATTCACGGAAAACGTCACTTCGCGGCCGCGACGCTGAAGGGCTGCCATGTGAGCGAGCGCCCGGTTCATCACCATGCGATCCACTTGGTGAATCAGGCCGCAGCGTTCGGCCGCCTCAATGAAGTCTCCGGGCGGTATCACGCCGCCTTGGTCGTCTTTCATTCGAAGCAAGACTTCGAAATGGGAAACGGTGCCCAAAGCGATGTCGAGAATCGGCTGAAAATACAGAACGAACCGGTCCTCGGCCAACGCACGCTCGACCTTGTGCTTCCAATACACCCGACGCTGCATGCGTTCCCTGGCACGATCCGTTGCATCGAAGAAGTGCGCTCGGCCGCGGCCGCCCTCTTTGGCTTCGTACATGGCCAAATCCGCGCAGGCTAGCAAGTCCCCAACGGTGTCGGCATGCTCGGGAAGGCGCGCAATGCCCATGCTCGCGGAAACCCGGTGCTGCCGGTTCCGAACCGGAAATTCTATCTCCGACAGCAGCTTTTGGAGTTCATCGGCAACTGAGCGCGCCCGACGCGCGTCGGCATCCCGAATAAGCAGCGCGAATTCATCCCCACCCATTCTCGCCACGGTGTCTGCAGCCCCCAATTTGTGCGTCAACACATCCGCAACAACCTTCAAGAGAGCATCTCCCGCGTGGTGGCCACTCGTATCGTTGATGAGCTTGAACTGATCCAGGTCGAATACGAGCAGCGCAGCGCTTCGACCCGTACGTAGGCTGCTCGACATGACGCCTTCCAGTTCCTGCTGAAATCGTCGCCGGTTGAACAGGCCGGTGAGAGAATCGTGCTCGGCGAGCCACGATAGTCGATTTTCGGCGAGTTTGCGGTCCGTCACGTCCAAGCCTACCGACAACACGGCCGCCTCCTGGCCATGACGTTCCGACAACTGTGAGTGGTACCACACCACACTACGCATCGATCCGTCTCGGCAAGGAACGATTGAATCGTGCCGAAGGCTCTCTCGGCGTCCCGCCGCGAGATCACTGAGGTGACCTCGTATATCCGCCATGAGCCCATCTGCTGACAGCAGGCCCATGAACTCGCGGCCAAGCACTTCGCGCTCCCGAAACCCGGTAAGCTGCTCCCCGCAGCGATTGACTCGGGTAATCCGGCCGTCGCGATCCTGAGTCAAGATGATCACCTGCGCGGTGTCCAGCAGACTGGTCACGAAGTCTCGCTCCCGTGACAGTTCCTCCATTCGTCGCGAAAGAGCCTGGTTGCGGTCCTCGACCTCCGTTTCCAGTGCTTCCAACTGGTGAGAGAGGGCCACTGCCGTGCTCTGTAGCACGTCCGTTTCATCGTGCATTCCCGCCCTTCGCGCGGATTCGCCGATCGCTCTGCGCACCTGGGCGAACTCGCCGTCGGCGAGGAGCGGCAACTGGTCGGCAAGTCGGCGAACACGTGACATGGGTGCCCAGAGCAGGAGCATGAGCAGCACTTCCGCCGCCAACCAACCGAAGCCGCCCACGAGCGCGATCTCGCGGGTCGAATTTCGAATGTTGGCCAGCGAGTCGGTAATGTCGCTGATCACGACCACTTGAACGTCTTGATCCACCACGGCCGTAGGATCTGGCGCAAGTGTCGTAAGGGGAATGAGGCGGATCTCCAGATCGCGGTCGCGAAACGGAAACTGCAATTCCGAGGAGATCATTGCATCCGGCGGGTGGGCGTCGGCGACCGCGCGCAGCAACGGCATTGAAAACTCATCGTTACCCCGGCGGCCGCGGTCTGACAGCGCGACGACGCGCAGGGGCCAATTCCCAATGGCATTTTCGTCACTATAACCGTCCATGGCGGGCACGAGCAGACCGATGTCGTTACCGCTGATACCCTGAAAACCCAGAACCAGGTCCGCAGCAGAAGCCCCGAGCACAACCGCCCCCGTGCGCCCGCCACCGAGCAGCACGGGGGCGGCAACGTACTCACTGCAGACCGGCCTACAGGCGACCGCGTGTACGGGACGCTCTTGCCTTTGCGCGACCCCTGCCCATATCTCCACTTCCGGGATGATCGTGCCGCCGGCTCCTGGATCGAGCCAATCCCCCTGCCAGCTGGCGACGAGCCGCTCTCCGGCACCGAAGAAATGAACTTGATCCACGTCCCAATCCAGGCTAATTCGAGGCCCGTCGGAAGCCTCGAACGATTGCTCGACCGCCTGGCGGGACCCATCGGCGAGCGCCTGGCGCATCCCGTCGGCACCAGGAACCAGCGCAGCAAGCTGTTGTAACCGACGCAACGACGCCGACAGAGTCGCGCGAATTTCGCGAACGTCACGCTGATGAAGTGCCTCGCGCTGTTCGGCGGCTTGTCGTGTTAGGTTGTGAAAACTCAGGAGCGTCAGTGCGGCGGCCCCGGTGATGAGGGCAAGACTGGTCAGGCCCAGCGCCTTCCATTTTAGGCTGAACATCCCCTTGTTCGATTCCTTCCGCGCGCCGCGGACCTCTCCCCCAAGGTGAGGCAGCGAAAGTCGCTCCGATCCGGTCCGTGTCCCGGTCAAAACCGGAACGACGCTTCGATCGCGAACAGGTTCCAGTTTTTTTCGGTTTCCGTGGGTCTCGGATTGTCCTTGCGCGTCAACCATCCAGTTCCGTTCACCATGTGATACTCGCCACGCAACATGACCTTCGGCGTCACGTTCCACGTTAGGCCGAAAGTCCAGTCCTTTGCGTAGCAGGCATGATCTGGAAATCCCAGGTTGGTTTCCAACAAGCACCCACCGTGCCTATTCTTGCGGTCGATGTGTAACACGTCGTAACGGAGCAGGCCCTCGACTTGCGGAGAAAAGCGATAGGTTCCCTGGATATAGTAGCTGACACCGGTGAATTCGACCGGCGGAAGCCCCAGGTCGATTCCGCCAATCATGAAGTCCTCGAGCTCCGTTCTCCGCAATGCGTACTCGGCCGTGATGCCAACTCGCTCTCCGTTGAATTGCCCGGAGAGGACCAATGGTTTGAACCGGAAATCGCCAACACTTGGCAATATGTCCGTCGGTTTCGCTTCGTACTTCGCGTGCACGTTTCCGTACGTAGCGCCGAACCGCCACTGACCACCCAGGTAGTCGTAAATGCCCCGTGCCAGGAATGACAGCTGGGAGTCCATGGTTCCCGGAACTTCGCGTCCGTGAATCGCGATTTCCAGTTCCTCGTCTTCCACCCTCGGATAGCCAATGTTCGTCTGCAGGGTCAGGGTGCTGTCCTCGGATCGCGCCTCGCCGTAGAACTGCACTCCGTCGGAAGAAAGTGCCAGAGCCCTGGCGGCGTCGAAGTAAATGGACTGGGGCAGTAAGATGCTCGGCCGCGTGAACGCTACGTCCCGCGTGTCATTGTAGAAGGCTAGTGGAATCTTTACCCGGCCGAAGCGGGTGCCGAAAAAACCCGTCTCGGTGGACAGCATATTCCAATCTGCGAATGCGTAGTCCAGTCCGACACTGCCTGGATCGCTTTCCCCCGCACGCCGCCCGATCACCTGCCCGGACAATTGCACATTTGCGATGGGCCGAATCGATCCATTGAGTCCGAACTCGGAAAATTCCCAACTGCCGCCGCTTCTGCTGCTGTTTCCAAAGAAGTTGTTTTCGCCCGATTTGAGCCATGACTGGCTGATAAAGCCATGGACCTGCGCCGTGTCCCAGATCCCTTGATCCGCCGATACCCGACTTTCGGGCAGCAGCAAGAGTAGGGCAATGAGCATTGCCCCACGGTTTCTGGACGCGTTACTGGAGGGGCAGCTCGTCCACTTGATCATCGATCGATGACCTCATCGAGTATCCAATGGCACCAGGGGTCTCGCTGACCAAGGCAACGAGTTCTGCTTCCGAAGCCACCTGCGTCGGGGCCTGCCCGGTGCCGGAATAAACACCCCGGTCCCAGGCACGACGGAGTTGGTGGGGGAAGACCTGGAGTACGTCCTTACAAAAATGAGCGTGGTTGGCATCGCCGTCCGGAAGCACGAATACCTTGATGGGTGTGTCGTCGGACCAAACCCGCATACGCATACCAAATATGGCGCGCAGTGTGTTTCGCCGGATTTCCGACTGCTTTACCGACGGGTGCACGATGACCGCCAAATCCAGCGCGGCGGCCGAGTCGCCGAGGCCGAATAGCAGCCACAGAATCGTCAAGAACGTGAATTGAGACTGCCGACGGCCGATCAACAGAACGACCAGTGGAAGGCCCGGCTTCCAAGTTGAACTCTAACCCTCTTCCCTGACGATGCCGGGTTGGCCATCCGAGACAATCCTACCGAATGCTCACCTATCTGGAGGTTGCGCAAAGCTACCATGCTCCGGCGCCCGAATCACCCGAAACATTTCGACGCTGTGGCCCAACAACGGAGTGGTGGGAAGCCAATCTATTCGGGCGGGACGAGGAGCAACGAACTTGTGGGACTGGAGACTAGGATCCCGGCCGCATGTGCGGAAACAACAACACGTCCCGAATCGAGGGCGCGTCGGTCAAAAGCATGACCAGCCGATCGATTCCGATACCCTCGCCAGCAGTGGGAGGCATTCCGTGTTCGAGGGCGCAAAGATAGTCCCCATCGAAATGCATCGCCTCGTCATCCCCCGCGGCCTTCTCGGCTACTTGCCTGCGAAAACGGTCCGCTTGATCTTCGTAATCGTTGAGCTCCGAGAAGCCGTTGGCAATTTCGCGCCCGCCGACGAAGAATTCAAAGCGCTCCGTGACGAACGGATCGCGATCGTCGCGACGGGCGAGCGGGGACACCTCTGTCGGATATCCCGTTATGAACGTTGGGTTTTTCAGATTTGCCTCGACAGTCTTCTCGAACAGCTCGACCTGGAGCTTTCCCGCACCCCAAGTCACTTTGGCGTCAACTCCGAGCCCGTTCATATACCGAGCGAGAACCTTGACGTCACGGAGATCGGAATCAGCCAGATCCGGGTTGAAGCGTCGTATCGACTCCTCCACGGTCATGCGATCGAAGGTCTTGCCAAAATCGTAATCCTCGCCCTGATAACGGACGATGTCGGAATCACGCACTTCCCGAGTCAAGCGGCGCAACAAAGCCTCCGTCAAATCCATGTGATCGTGATAGGTCGCATAAGCTTCGTAGAACTCCAGCATCGTGAATTCCGGATTGTGTCGGGTTGAAAGCCCTTCGTTTCGAAAATTTCGATTGATTTCGTAGACCTTCTCGAAGCCGCCCAC
>JBFGYN010000166.1:0-8368 GCA_041587415.1 Candidatus Competibacterales bacterium
ACGCGTGCTGGCTGCTGGCGGACAACCCGCGCGCACCGTGTTCTCGGGCGTGGCGAAACAAGTGCCCGAGATCGAGCGCGCGCTGCAAGCTGGAATTCGCTGCTTCAATGTGGAGTCCGAATCGGAACTGGCACGGCTGGAGTCGGTCAGCGCCGCACACGGTGCCCGGGCGCCGATTTCACTGCGCGTCAATCCGGACGTCGACCCGGGCACGCACCCTTACATCGCCACGGGTTTGCGGGGAAACAAGTTTGGCGTGGACGTGGCGGACGCCGAGCGAGTTTACCTGCGCGCTGCCGAGATGCCACACATCGATATCCAGGGTGTCGATTGTCACATCGGCTCCCAGTTGACCACGGTCGCCCCGTTCGTGGATGCTCTGCACAGGGTTCTGGCGTTGGTGGATCGTCTCGAAGCGAGAAGCATCCCGATTCAGCATCTGGATCTGGGCGGCGGCTTGGGAATCCGATACCGTGACGAATCGCCACCGGAACCCGACGTTCAGGCCAAAGCCGTACTGGACGCACTGGGCGACCGGCGTTACGAGATCTTGCTCGAGCCGGGTCGGGCAATCGCCGGAAACGCGGGAATCATGGTGACGAAAGTGGAGCACATCAAGCGGGCAGCAACGAAGGATTTCGCAATCGTCGATGGGGCGATGAACGACCTCTTGCGGCCGGCATTGTACGGGGCGTGGCAAGAAATCGTGCCGGTTCATCGCAACTCGCGGGCTCGACCCACCGTGTACGACGTCGTGGGGCCAGTGTGTGAGAGTGGCGATTTTCTGGGTAGGGACCGTGAATTGGCGGTCTCCGAGGATGACTTCCTTGCGGTTCGCTCGGCCGGCGCCTATGGCTTCGTGATGAGTTCGAATTACAACACGCGGCCGAGGGCGGCCGAGATCATGGTCGATGGGGCGCAGGCACACCTGGTTCGTTCGAGGGAGTGCGTTCGAGAGCTGTTCGCCTCGGAATCGTTGCTACCCTGATGCCATCCGTCGAGGGTGCTGCAATACCGGCTATGGACCGTGTTCCCGAACCCGAAGAATTGATGACTGACCCGGCGCAGGCTCGGGCGTATGCCGAGGCCGACTTCGATGAACCGCACCAGCATTTCGTGACCTTGTTTCGGGACCGCTTCCCAAACGTCAACATGCTCGGCAGGGTGTTGGACGTGGGGTGCGGAACGGCGGACGTCACGCTGCGGTTTGCTCGCGCATTCCCGTTTTGCCGGGTGGATGGAGTGGACGGCTCGCTCGCCATGCTTCGCTACGCTCGCGCGGCCGTCAGCGAAGCAAAACTGCAGTCGCGCATTACGTTGTTAGCCGGTTATCTGCCTAGGGTGAGTCTGTCACGGGAGCGTTACGACGCCGTCGTCTCCAACTCCCTCTTGCACCACTTGCATGACCCGATGGTGCTATGGGAGACGGTTAGCGCTCACGCAAAACGCGGCGCACCCTTGTTTGTCATGGATCTCACCCGCCCCAAGGACCGGGCAGCAGCGCAAGGGTTGGTAGACCGGTATGCGAAAGATGAACCGGAAATACTCCGTCGCGATTTCTACAACAGTTTGCTGGCCTCTTACCGGCCGGACGAGGTCCAGGCACAATTGGACGCGGCTGGGCTTTCTAACCTCGAAATCGAGTTGCCGAGTGATCGGCACATCATCGTCTGGGGTGAATACGGCACGGGTGGCTCCTAACACCCATCTTTTGAGTGAGCCCGATGGCATATTCGGGCAGGCACCTGTGTAAACTGCCGCCATGTCGCTTCGTTTCGTCAAGATGCACGGCCTGGGCAACGATTTCATCGTCGTCGACGCAATCAACCAGTCTGTTCAGCTGGATCCGCCCACGGTACGGCGCCTCGCGGATCGACACACGGGCATCGGCTGCGACCAGGTGCTGCTTGTCCAGCCCGCGACGAGATCAGACGTGGATTTCACCTATCGCATCTTCAATGCCGACGGCGACGAGGTTGAACAGTGCGGCAACGGTGCTCGCTGTTTTGCGCGTTTCGTCCGCGAGCAAGGCCTCAGTTCCAAAACCCGAATTCGGGCGGCGACCCGTGCCGGGGTAATTGAACTGCTGTGGCGGGATGACGGGCAGGTCACTGTCGACATGGGTATGCCTCGCTTCGACCCAGGCGAGATTCCGTTCGTTGCGGACGAGCGTGCCGACGCCTACCGAATCGAGGTCGACGGTACCGAACTCCTGCTGGGTGTGCTCTCCATGGGCAACCCGCATGCGGTGCTGCAGGTCAAAGACCTGGACTCCGCGCCAGTCTTGCAGCTGGGTGCCAGCCTCGAGCGGCACCCGCGTTTTCCCCAGCGGGTCAATGTCGGGTTCATGGAAGTCGTCACCCGATCGGAGATCAGACTGCGCGTATTCGAGCGGGGCGTCGGCGAGACACGTGCATGTGGCACCGGTGCCTGCGCCGCGGCGGTGGTCGGCCGACTCCGCGGGCTTCTGGAGCAGCATGTAGCCGTGCAACTGGCGGGGGGCACTCTTCAGATTCACTGGCCGGGCGAGGGCAGCCCGGTGCTCATGACGGGGCCGACTGCCCGCGTATTCGACGGAACAATCGACGTATGAAGCGAGATATCAGTTCAAGACAGTCGCAATTGATCCAGGCTGCGGCAGCGATCAAACCAGGTTCGCCGTGGGTGTTTTCGATTGCCGCAGCATCTGCCTGGCCAGCAGACCGAGGAGGGCATGAATTCGGGGGGCGGGGACGACGGCAATCACTCGCTTCACTCTGTTGTAGCTTGATGGATATCGCCAGCCCCAGGCTGATTGAGCGGGAACGCGATATGCCGCCGCGTCAGGCCGGCGTGACGGGAGGGTGGTAAATGACGCAGCTTACGAGCAGGGTTGAGGACTTCGAGCAGCGAGTCGCCGGGTATCTGCTGGAACACCCGGAGTTTTTCCACCACCACGAGTCCTTGCTCCTGACATTGGAGATTCCGCACCCGAGCGGTCCAGCCACTTCTCTGGTGGAGCGCCAGCTTCAGGTACTCAGAGATCGGAACCGGCAGCTCGAGTTACGGCTCGAGGAACTGCGGGACGTGGGGCATGAGAACGACAAGCTGGCAGATCGCATGCTACAGCTCGCCGTGGCGCTCATCCGCGGCGGCTCATTGGAAACGTTACTCGAATCGATTCGAAAAACGTTGCGCGAGGAGTTTCAGGCCGAGGCAACGGTCCTGCGGATCGGCGCAAAGCCTTCCGATCCCGAACTCGCCCGGTCTGAGGATTTCGTAGACCCTGCCGACCCCGGCCTCGAATTGTTTGCCGATCTCTTCGCCGTCGGCCATCCGAAGGTTGGTCGGCTGCAGGCTGCGCAAAATGGCTACCTGTTCGGGGACCACGCAGAACGCATGGTTTGCGCTGCCCTGATTCCGATGTCCGGCGCCTCCTGGCGCGGGCTGCTCGCGGTGGGCAGCGAACGTACGGACAGGTTTCATCCGGATTTGGGCACTTTCTTTCTCGGGCGAATGGGCCGGCTCATCAGTCATGCACTGGATCCCTTCTTGAATCAAACGGGTGGCGCCGTTGATTCCTGATCCGGAGCAGCCGCGACTGACGAGCGCGCTGCAGGCGTTCATGGGCCATGTTCGATTCGAAAGACGCATGTCACCCAAAACTGCCGAAGCGTACCGCCGGGATCTCGGGAAGTTCATCCAGTTTGCTACCGAACGGCGAATTCAGGACTGGCCCGAAGTCCACGCAGAAGATGTGAGGGCATTCGTTGCGTCGAATCACCGGGCCGGGCTTTCCGGGCGTAGCTTGCAGAGGGCGCTCTCGGCACTTCGCGCGATGTTCCGATACCTGATGCGGGAGGGATTGCTGGAGAACAATCCCGCTCAGGGTGTTCATGCGCCCCGAGACGGCAAACGATTGCCCCGTGGACTCTCACCGGAATCCATGGCGACCATGCTCGACCGCCCGCCGGCGGACACCTTGGGCATTCGCGACCATGCCATGTTCGAGCTGATGTACTCATCGGGTCTGCGGTTATCGGAGCTCGTGGGCATGAATGTCGGCCATCTCGACCGCGCCGACGGCAGCGCCCGAATTCAGGGTAAGGGCGGTCGAACGCGAATCGTGCCAGTCGGCCAGGCTGCTCTCAGGGCGGTGGATCGCTGGCTCGAAGTGCGAGCACGGCTGGAGAAAGGTGGGGAGCAGGCGCTGTTCATCGGCCGCCATGGCGGACGCTTGGGTCCCCGCTCGATCCAGGCACGCCTAAAACTGTGGGCGGCACGCCATGGTATCGACCCATCTGTTCACCCCCACATGCTCCGTCATTCATTCGCAACCCATCTTCTCGAGGGGAGTCGAGATCTTCGCGCCGTTCAAGAATTGCTGGGACACGCACACATTGGCACCACCCAAATCTACACCCACCTGGACTTCCAGCACCTGGCGCAGGTGTACGACGGCGCGCATCCCCGCGCGAAGAAACGGAAAGACTGACCTAGCCCGAATGTCGATCCAGGGGTGGCATCTCCGCCAATTGGAACCAGTCGTTTAGAACCGACCACGCCGCCTCCGTCCCGCGGCCGTCGAGCGCAGAAAACGATTGAGCGGTTGCGCACCGATAACTGCGCGCGTAGCGATTCTGCAGTTTCTGTAGTACGGCCCCGGCCTTACCGCGGCTCAGCTTGTCCACCTTCGTCAGCAAGGTATGACTGGGGAGCAGCCGTAGTTCGCACCAATCGAGCAGTTGGAGATCGAGATCCGTAAGTGGATGGCGGACGTCCATCAGAAGAATCAATCCGCGCAGGCACCTGCGGTGGGTCAGGTATCGTTCCGTCGCCCGTCCCCACTCCCTGCGCACCGCCTCGGGCACCTTTGCGAAGCCGTAGCCGGGCAGATCCACGAGACGACGTTCAGTGTCCAGGTCGAATAGATTGATCATCTGCGTGCGACCCGGCGTCTTGGATGTTCTGGCCAGCGATTTCTGACCAGTGATGACGTTGAGAGCGCTGGATTTTCCGGCGTTGGATCGTCCGGCAAACGCCACTTCCCACCCGCAATCCGGCGGCAGTTGATTGAGCGTTCGGGCGCTGAGTCGAAACACAGCCCGACGGTAAATGGGCGGCTGAGTCATCATCGCAGCTCCGTGGCGAGTGGCGGGCAACGCTTTCCTGCCCTGCGATCGTGACGTTACCATGGCGTCTGTCAAATTGAATGCATCGGTCGAAGTTGGTATAACCCGTGGCTGCTCTCAGCTGGCGCAGCGGCCGCAAATGGTACAGGAGTCCCGCACAAAATGAATAAGCTGATCCTCTCGATCGCAACCGTGGTCCTTACCGGGTTTTGCCTCGACGGCTGGGCTGCCGGCGATGCTGCCGCTGGCAAGGAAAAATCGTCCACCTGCGCTGCCTGCCATGGCGCGGACGGCAACAGTACCGACCCGCAGTACCCGAAGCTTGCCGGACAAAGTGAGGGCTATCTCAAGAAACAGCTAATGGAGTTCAAGGATGGCACGCGGGCGAACGCAATAATGGCCGGGATGGCCGCGGCCTTGTCAGAGGAAGACATGCAGGACCTCGCCGCATACTACAGTGCGCAGACGATCGACGGGGGGAAAGCCGACCCGGATTTGGCGGAGCGGGGGGAAAGCATTTACCGGGGTGGAGACATGGCGAAGGGCATCCCGGCGTGTGCCGCGTGCCATGCAGCCAGTGGTCTCGGCAATCCGGCTGCTCGCTTTCCGGCACTCGGCGGGCAGCACGCTCCCTATGTCCAGAGCCAGCTGGAGATGTTCCGATCCATGCAGCGGGCGAACGACGCCGGTCAGATGATGCGCAACATCGCCATCAAGATGACAGATCCAGAAATCGCGGCCGTTTCTTCCTATATTCAGGGCCTTCGCCCCGAGTGAAGCGTGATCGGGCGAGCAGCATTAGTGTGGCTGCGATGCGCGGGGGCGCCGCTTGGTTCGGCGCCCAGGATATGGCTGCTGGTTTCCCTGCGGTGCGTTCGGCTCCCATTCACGGGACTGCGAGGGCCCGCGGAATCATTCGTGCGGGGATGGGAAGGCTCTGGTGACCGCCTTGGTCCAAATCAGTTGCCTGCACCCGAAATTCGGCCGATCATTGGGAAGGTCGCGGTTCTTTGAAGCCGAAGATGCCTTCGCACACACTCGACCCCGTCCCGAGATCAAGCAGAGTCGGGCTACGCTTGCCAAGACTGCGACCGGGTGACGAAGATCCCGTGTCGGTCAGCGGTGGAAGCCGGTGTTCGATATCGACAGTGGGGCGGGTTGGTATCGCGGTGGCGGTCGTAGCTCGGTTCTTGCGTTCGCAGGGCAAGCAATCGAGAGAATCATGATGAACGCTACACTTCCTAGTCTCTTCTTACTGCTCGCGCTTGTCGTCTCGCCATTGGGCGCGTATGCGCAAGAGTTGGATCTGATGGAAGGCGTCGAGTACGAGGTTCTCTCCGCACCGCTGCCGCCGCTTACAGATACGGGCAAAGTGGAGGTCGTAGAGGTCTTTTGGTACGGCTGCCCACTCTGCTACCGGCTGGAGCCGTACGTGGAGGGGTGGCTCGAGAACGACATGCCGGCAGAGGCCGAGTTTATTCGCTTGCCGGGGACGGTTAGCCCCGGGTGGTTGGATCACGCGAGAGCCTACTACACGGCAGTGGAACTGAAACTGGTCGGCGAGATTCATCGCCCGCTGCTTGAGGCCATCCACCAAGCCGGGAAAAAGCTCAATACTCAGGCGTCACTGGGCGCATTTTTCGAAGAGCAAGGCATCGATCGAGAACTTTTCAATCGAACGTTTCGGTCGTTTTCCGTACACACGAAGGTGAATCGCGCAAAGTACCTGTCGGAGAGGGCCGGTGTGACGGGCGTGCCCACGATCATCGTGGGCGGGCGGTATTCCACGCGGGTCGACATGGCCGGTGGCTACGACCGGATATTTCGCGTGGTCAATCGCCTCGTAAGCATGGCGCAGAGCGCCGACAAAGGATGAGCCAAGAGTCGGATTCGGGAGCGGAAGACGAATCGCTTGGGCGGATTTCGCCCAGGCTGAGACTCTTGAGCTACAACATTCAGTCGGGACTCAGCACAAAGCGCTACTCGCATTATTTCACCTCCGGTTGGAAGCACTTGGTGCCGGTCCCCTCGCGAATGCAAAACCTGGATCGGATTGCACAGCTGCTCTCTCGTTACGACTTGGTCGGGCTACAGGAGGTCGACGCCGGGAGCTTGAGAAGCGGATTCTTGGACCAGGCGCACTATCTAGCCGATCGAGCACGATTTCCGCACTACTGTGAGCAGACCAATCGCCGTGTTGGGCGAATTTCCCGGCACTGCAACGCTTTCCTCAGTCGAATTCGACCCAGCGAAATCCGGGACCACAAGCTGCCAGGTGTCATCAAGGGGCGGGGCGCATTGATGATCCGTTTCGGCGACGATGGCTCGGACGCCAGCTTCTATATCTTCGTCGTGCATTTGGCGCTGAGCCGTAGAGCCCGGCTTCAGCAGCTGGATTTTCTCGCGGAAATCGTGCGTGGCCTGCGCCACGTGGTCATGATGGGAGACATGAATTCTGCATCGGACAACCGCGACATGGAAGATTTTCGAGCACGCACCGGGCTAATCGAACCCGTACCCGGCTTGCGGACTTTCCCCAGTTGGCGTCCGGTGCAGCAACTGGACCACATGCTGGTCTCGCCGTCACTTCGGGTGAACGCTGTGGAGGTATTGTCATACCGTTATTCCGATCATCTGCCCATCGCGATGGAACTGGAGATTCCGGGCGCAGTCCGAATGTCGAGCCACGACCGGCATACGTCGTCGGAAATCGCCGTTCAATGGCGAAGCGCCTGAGCGTGCCGCCCGCTGCTGTGAAACGTCACAGGCGGCGGCGGCCGGCATCCGAAATAGTTGTTGCTCTGCACCATTCGGCTTGATATGCTGCGCCGCGACAATCAGGACGTTTATTCATTAACCTCTACACGACTCGGGGAAAGGAAGTGATTGACATGAATACCGAACTATTTGAGCAAATGGCGGAGCAGGCCAAAGTCGCGCTTGGACCCGTCCACAAATTCAACCAATTGGCAGTAGCCAATGTGGAAAAGCTGGCTGCTCTCCAGCTTGCCAGCCTCCAGGACTACTCGGACCTGAGCATCGCCCAGCTCAAAGCGGCGCTGGAAATCTCCGACGTGGAGAGCCTTCAGGACTACGTGAAGAAGCAGGCGGAGCTCGCTAGCGCGGTACGCGAGAAGCTGGTCGCCGACGCAAAAGCGGTGACCGAGCTTGGTGGCGAATTCAGTTCCGAAGCCAAAAAGCTGGCCGAGGAGAGTTTCAAGGCCGTTAGCGTCAAAGCCGCCTGACGACACGCGCGC
>JBFGYN010000167.1:0-8353 GCA_041587415.1 Candidatus Competibacterales bacterium
CACCGCGACGAGAGCGACGATTACGTAAATTGGAAATCCGGCCGTAAAGGCGACGGCATACTCCGCTGCCAAGGTCGCGAGGCCCGTAGATTCCAATGCGTAACCTATCGGCAGCATTAGGGCAAGCAAAACAATGATCGACCAGTCGATCGGGTCGTACAGCGCGCGGGGTGGAATCAAATCGAGCAAAAGATAGGCGAGGACTGCGAAGCAGAATGCTGCCGGCAGTGACACCCATCCCACCGCGCCCACGGTGATTGCCGCCACGAAAATGACGAGTGCCAACAGAATGCGTCGCGGCTGACCAAGCTCCAGATTGCGCTCTGCCAGTGGAAGAATGGATAAACGGAAAAACTGCTGCTCGATACTTTCACGTTCCCCCTGAACAAGGACAACGTCTCCCGCCCGGAATACTTGATCGACCAGACGCCGGTTGAGCATTCGACCTTGACGGGCCAGCCCCAGCAGTGCCAGTTCACCAGCGGTGGATATCCCCAGGCTCCGGACCTTGCGTCCTTCCAGCACCGAACCCTGTTGAATCACCCCTTCGGCCAACTCTGGGGTGAATGCCCGGGGCTGTGTTTCCTCTTTCGCCGCGAGCGCTTCGCGCGTCGTCGCGAGATGCAACCCGTAGGTCTCCGCCAGAGCGGGAACCGCCTGGATATCACCACGCAGGATTAGGACGTCGCCTGCCGCGAGGCGATGATGATCATCGGGAGGGCGGATACGGCCGAAGCGGGAAACACCGACGATCTCGAGCTCTTCACCCAGTTCCCCGATCTCGCTCAGCTGTAGCCCCACGGATTCGGATTCCGCCGATACTTCGAGCTCGGTAATGTATTTCTCGATTGCGAAGAGTGCGTTGGGCGCGTTCTGTGCGCGACGCTCCCGCGGAATCAGGCGCCAACCGACCAGAGCGATGAACAACACACCGGCCATGGCCACCACA
The DNA here is from genome assembly GCA_041587415.1 of Candidatus Competibacterales bacterium. Lineage (GTDB taxonomy): Bacteria > Pseudomonadota > Gammaproteobacteria > Competibacterales > JAHEDQ01 > JBFGYN01. Next base: position 950 of record JBFGYN010000167.1, read on the forward strand.
CCGCCGACCGGGGTGAAGTCGAAAAAGCCAAAGGATGTGCCCTGATAGGCGCTGCGCAGATTGGCAATGATGATGTTGGGTGGCGTTCCAATGCCGGTAGTCATTCCCCCGAGAATGCTGCCGAATGCCAGAGGCATCAGCAGGATTGCAGGTGATCGCTCATGGCGTGCTGCCGTGGCCAGGGCGATGGGGAGAAAAAGAGCGAGGGCGCCGACATTGTTCATGAAGGCGGACGCCAAGGCGACCGCCGCGGTGAGCACGAGGACGTGCATGAGCAGGTTCTCGGTCAGTCCCACCAACCGTGCCGCGATCCAGTCGACCAATCCCGACCGCCTAAGCGCTTCGCTAATGACCAATACGGCCGCAACGGTCACCACGGCCGGATGTGCAAAGCCCTGAAACACCATCTCCGCCGGCACCAGTTGAGTTAGCACGCAAGCGCTGGCGGCCAACATGGCGACGACATCGTGGCGCAGCCGTCCCCAACCGAAAAGCATCAGGGTGCCGACCAGAATAGCGCCAATCAGAACTTGCTCGAGGGTCATTTGCCGGGTCGCTCCGTGATAGCGGACGAAACACTATAGTGCATCGCGTATTTGCCTGACCTGCGCCGTCTCGATTATTGAGGCAACCCTGATCTGTTCGTGGGGACTGCGTTTCGATCCACCAGGGCGCAGGTGCCGGGCGCCCGGCTTGGCCGTAGCCATTCTACGGCCAAGCCGGGGAATACCGTAGCTGCACCCCTGTGGACGAAACCCCGACGGGCTGGGCTCCTGCCAGAGGAATGGACGAACCGTCCACCCCGTTTCTTGCGCTGCCGGCGGACGGCGTTGCTCCTCGCTCGTTGCCAACGAGCCAACCGCGCTCGTCGCGCATTGCCCGCCTGACATGCAATGATTTTTGGGACGGGACACCCGATCAGGGCTTGCCGAAACCATTCGGCCGCCCGACTTCCGGATTACTCCACGCCCGACCTCCGTATTCATAGTCGACGATGAATTCGGCGATACCGTCGCGTCGCTACTCCATTGCGGGTATGCGACCGGTGAAATTCCGGGAATTTGCGGCTAAACTTACGGCTCATGGCGCGCCGTTGCCCACGCACCAAACGACCAACTCCGAGGGTGAAGAGAAGGCTGGTTCCAGGAAACCGCCCGATTAGGCGCGCAAGACCGCACGGGGTCGGTCCCACCCGTAGAATTCGAACCTTCAATCATATCGAAAATTGATCCTGATTGACGCCGGGAGGCAGAGGCATGAACAAGCTCAGTAACATCTCCGACATCCGCCGTTATTTTCATCGTAACGAGACGCCAATCTATTTCATCAGCGCAACCAATTTTAATCTTCTCGGTATCAGCGAATGGGTGCGGAACTTTCGCTACATCAACTACCTGGACTGCTTCGACGGTCGACACCCGAGCGTACGCATACCCAGTGAGCAGCCGCATCAGGAATTCACCGGAATCGAAGACATCAACAACTACCTTCTGCAACACAAGGAAGTGATCGATTACATCAATCATCGAGGCGAAGGGGGAAAGGCCGTCTTCTTGATGTTCGACAATGAGACCGAGAAGCTCTGCAAGGAGATGGGCCTCGAAGTATGGTTCCCGCCGGCGGAACTCCGGGATCGAATGGACAACAAGATCGAAACGGTCAGGATCGGTAACAAGGCGGGTGTTCCAAGCGTGCCGAACGTATTGTCAAAAGTGAACAGTTACGAGCATCTGCGGCAAGTGACCAAGGAGTTGGGAGAGCACTTGGTGCTGCAGTCCGCGTTCGGCGACTCCGGCAAGACCACCTATTTTATCTCCAACGAAGAGGACTGGAATAAGTATGCCGATGAGATTGTCGACGAGCCCGAGATAAAAATCATGAAACGGGTTCGGTGCCGTGGTTCCGCCATCGAGGCATGCACGACTAAACGGGGTACCATCGTCGGGCCGCTGATGACCGAACTCGTCGGATTCCCAGAACTCACGCCGTACAAGGGCGGTTGGTGCGGTAACGAGATCTTTCCAGGATCATTCACCCAGGAAATCCGGGACAAGGCCCGAGACTACACCTTCGCGTTCGGCGAAGCTTTGCGTGGCGAGGGTTATCGAGGTTACTTCGAACTCGACTTTCTAATCGATCTCGACTCGGGCGATCTCTATCTTGGGGAACTGAATCCCCGCGTCACGGGTGCCAGTTCCATGACTAACCATGCTGCGTTCGCGCACGCCGATGCTCCACTGTTTCTATTCCATCTGTTGGAGTTTTCGGGAGTCGACTTCGACCTGGATATTACGGATCTGAACGCTCGTTGGTCTCACCCCGAGTACATCGACAGTTGGAGCCAGCTCGTCATCAAGCACACCGACTCTAGCGTCGACTACATTACCGAGGCTCCGGAGTCGGGCATTTGGCACTTGCACGACGACGGTTCGGTGACCTACAGCCGCTTCGATTATCACCGGCGCGCAGTCGAGGACGAGTCGCACGCTTTCTATCTGCGCATCAGTGGTAAGGGTGATTACCGCTACAAAGGCGCCGACCTGGGCATACTGATTACCTGCGGGCGCCTGATGACCGAGGACTTCGAGCTCAACGACCGGGCCAAGGCTTGGCACAAGGGCATCATGGGGTACTACAAGGGTGTGCCACTGGAGCAGGCACCGGCAGAACCGCCGCCAGTCTCGTTGGACGCTGGAGCGTTCAAGATCTTGTAACGCCCGTCTTCTGCGGTATACCTTCGAAAGTCATTGGCGCGGTATCGCGGCGATGGCTTCGAAGGTGCCGCCCCAAGCATCAGCGGGCTTCCTCTTTCACGCTGCGCGGCCCATTTCCGCGCCGACGCCGTTCGGTTTTGGGCGGGTGCCGGTTCGATTCAGGTTCTCTGACGAGCCATGCAGCGTGCGCCAATCGTGTTGAGCCGCACTCTGCCTGAGAGAACACGGTGAGTCCGGCGGATGAAAGGGGCAAAATTGACAACCCAAAACGTTTCGGTTATTTTCCGAAACGTTTTGGAGCGGGTATGAACCTTCAATTCTGAACCGTGTCCACCAAGCCGACCTTGAAAAGCATCGCGGCCGATCTCGGTTTGTCGATCACTACGGTGTCAAGAGCTTTGGCAGGGTATCCGGATGTGAGTCCAAAAACCCGGGAGCGGGTTCGCTCCGCGGCAGATCGGGTGGGCTATGTGCCCAACGAGAGCGCGCGCCGTCTCGTAGCGGGGCGGACCAACGCCGTGGCGCTCGTGCTCCCGTACCCGAGTGACGAAGCCTACGACCCGTATGTCAACGACCCCTTCATCAACGAACTGCTGCGTCACCTTTCCCATGCGCTTCAGCGTTTGCTCCAGATTGACCTGATTGTCAGCTATGCGCATCGACACGACGACATGCTGAACATCTACCAGCGTTTCGTTCGCGGACACCGGGTCGACGCGTTCTTCGTTCCGCGCACTCAGGTGCCCGATCCACGTGTCGACTATCTCCTCGAGAACGGCGTCCCTTTTGTCTGCCATGGAAGAACCGAGCACTCCGACGAGCATGCCTGGGTGGATACCGATGCCCGGAGCGGCTTTGCCGCGGCCACTCGACGTCTTCTCGAGTTGGGCCACGAGCGGATCGCGCTCCTGAATCTGCCAACCGAATATTTCACGTCGACGTTGCGCGCGAGCGGATACACCGACTCGATGAGTGCCGCAGGCTTGCCGGTTAACGTGGCGAGTTGCGATCTGAGGATGGAGAGCGGTTACCAGACCGCGCTGAGCCTGCTGCAGAGCCCAGTGCGCCCGACAGCATTGCTTTGTGGTACCGACATCGTCGCCGTGGGCGCAATGCGGGCAATCCGTGAGTTGGGCCTCGCGCCCGGTAAAGACGTGTCGGTGGTAGGCGCCGACAACTTGCCCCTTTCCCGCTTGCTGGAACCCGATTTGGCGTCGCTTACCTACTCCTACGAGGACATCAGTGCAGTCATGGTGGACATGTTGGAACATCAGCTCGTCGAGAGAACGATCATACCGGACCATCACCTATTCGATTTTCAGCTCATCGAACGCGAATCACTGGGTCCATGCGTAAGCCATTAGCGCTGGGCAACTAATCTGCCAAAACGGAGGATACTCAATGTCAAGCAACAGGCTCGTTAACAAGTTGGCTCTGAGTGCCGTTCTCGCCGCTGTTTGCGGTACGGCCTCAGCCGAGATCGTTTTTTACTCCACCCAGGCGCGACCGCTGGAAGAAGCTCAGAAAATGCGCGATGAAGTCCTGGCGGGGTTCGATGGGGAGGTGCAATTTTCGCCCCAGGAAGACGGACCGTTTTTCACCCGCATCGAAGCCGAACAAGAAGCCGGTGAGGTTACGCTCGGATTACTGGGTGCTCTGCACGGCGATTTCCCGCAGGTTCAGGCCGCCCTGGATCCGCTCGACGACGTGATGGAGACGCTTGCGGATCGCAACATCAGCGACACCTTTGTTGGGTTGGCGAAATTGGGTACGGACAATCAGCAATACATCCCTTGGATGCAGGCGACTTACCTCATGGCGGCAAACAAAGACGCCCTGCAATATTTGCCCGATGGTGCTGACGTCAACGCATTGACCTACGATCAGTTGGGGCAGTGGGCCAAAAACATGAAAGATGCGGCTGGCGAACCCAAGCTGGGCTTCCCAGCCGGGCCCAAGGGATTGATGCACCGTTTCCTGCAAGGCTACCTCTATCCCTCATTTACCGATTCTGTGGTGACTGACTTTCGCGGCGAGAAGGCCGAGGTCATGTGGGCTGCGTTCAAGGATTTATGGGCGCACGTCAATCCCCGCTCGACGGCATTCAATTTCATGCAAGAGCCACTGTTGTCCGGAGAGGTCTGGGTAGCCTTCGACCACACTGCCCGGCTGAAAGACGCGTTCGATCAGAAGCCCGATCAATTCATCGCATTCCCGGCCCCGGCCGGACCCGAGGGCCTGGGTTTCATGCCGGTAGTGGCCGGATTGGCGATCCCAAAGGGCACACCGGATCGTGCGACGTCCGTTAAATTGATCCAATATCTCACACAGCCCGAGACTCAAATAAAGACGCTGCGTGCGGTGGGCTTTTATCCGGTCGTCGACGTGCAACTGCCCGATGATCTGCCGCCGAACGTCAAGATAGGCGGTCCGGCGGTCGCTGCGCAGGCGTCAGCGGAGAATGCGAATCCGTCGCTTTTGCCCGTTGGACTCGGTGACAAGGGGGGGCTGTTCAACAAGATCTACCAAGATGCCTTTCAGCAGATCGTGATTCGCAATGCCGACGTCAAACAAATCCTGGACCGCCAGGCGGGTGCCCTGACGCGCATCATCGACGAGACCGGTGCACCCTGCTGGGCGCCGGACGACCCGAGTGACGGTCCCTGCCCCGTCAATTGACCGACTCACTGACGCACCGCCCGCCATCCTCCCGGTTGACCGGGAGGATGGTATTCAGGAGGAGTCATCATGAAACACGATGAGTGGCTGCCGTATTTGCTGCTTGCGCCAAGTGCGTTGTTCTTACTCATTTTCTTTGTGTTCCCCTCTATAGACGTATTTCTTCTCGCGTTTCAGAACAGCGCCGGCGAATGGTCTTGGGGCAATTTTCAGCTCATGGGAGACGATTTCAATTTCGGCCCCGCAATCAGGAATACCTTGCTGCTGGCGCTGGCGGTGGTACCGCTGCAAATCGGCATGGCCCTGGCCATGGCAATGGCGATCAGCAAGCTCAATCGCGGGCGCGACATGATCCTGTATATCTGGACCATCCCGTTGGGCATATCCGATCTCGCCGCCGGCATTATCTGGCTCGCGATACTGGAGCAATACGGCTTTTTGAATACATTCATGTTTAACCTGGGAATCATCAGCCAACCCGAAGGCTGGTTGAGCTACCAACACCCGCTAACGCTGTTCTTCGCCGTGGTGATCGCCGAGCTCTGGCGGGCCACCGCGATCGTGCTGGTCATTCTCGTCGCCGGGATCGGCCTGATACCGAAAGAATACGCCGAGGCCGGTGAAATCTTTGGCGCCAATGCCTGGAAACGTTTCTACAAGATTACTCTGCCGCTGTTGCGCCCAAGTCTGCAGACTGCGCTCATTTTGCGCACTCTACTCGCGTTCGAGGTTTTTGCCGTGGTGTTGGTCCTGGGCGGCCTCGACCTGCCGGTGCTGATGGGCGAGACGTTCCGCTGGCAATTCGAATACCGGGAGGCGGGCGTGGCGTCGGCTTACGCCGTCCTGATCCTGGTGATCTCGATCGTCTTCACACTGTTCTATCTGTGGGCGCTTAGAGTGCCCGAGGAGGCCCAGGGATGACGACACAAGCCGATAGCGTTGCTGCCGCCGCTCCTCGAGCCAGCGCCTGGCCCAGTGTCTGGCGATGGCTGTTCGTTACCGTGGTGTTCGTCCTTTGCCTGTGGGTCCTGTTCCCGATCTATCTGTTGATCGTCAACTCGCTGAGTACCCCGGAACAGGTCAATGCCTGGCCAAAGGAATTCGTTCCCGGGTTCTTTCTGGACACCCTGGCCTTCTTCTGGAACTTCGAGGGCGTCGCATCGGCGATGTTCAATTCGGTAATCGCCGCCCTGATCACCATGGTGCTGGCCATCGGCTTCGGCGCGCCGGCCGGCTACGCATTGGCGCGATTCCGCTTTCGCGGCAAGACGGCTTACCGGCTCATGGTGCTGATGACCCGAGCCTTTCCGATGCCGTTGCTGGCGTTGCCGCTTGCGGTGATCTTCTTGCAGGTCGGACTCGACGACACGCTGTTGGGCGTGGCTCTGGTGCACACCGCATTGGCGTTACCGTTTGCCGTGCTCATTACCTTCAGTTTGTTCATGGGGATCCCATTCGAGCTCGAGGAAGCCGCCTGGACGCTGGGCTGCACCCGTTGGCAGGCGTTTCGAAAGGTGGTGTTTCCATTGGCGGCTCCGGGGATGGCGGCTTCGGCGGTTTTCGCCTTCGTCATTTCCTGGAACGAGGTTTTTGCGGCGGCTATCCTCACGGTCAACAATCAAACTCTGACGGCATTTTTGGTTCAGAGTCTGAATGAATCGCCGGTGCACGTAAAATTTGCCGGCGGCCTGGTCCTAGTCATTCCTGCGCTGATTTTTATCTTCGCCGTGCGCAAATACCTGTTCAGCATGTGGGGGATCGCCAACCGTTAGTTCCCGCTTATCACGGCATTCCATCACGGCCATTCGTCGCGAGCGGATCGGCCAGCACAGAGTGAGAGGCGTGCAAAGTCCGGGTCTTGGATTTGGAGAGAATTACTATGTCAGGCATTACCGTAGAAAAGGTTCGAAAAACCTTCGGCTCGTTCGAAGCCTTGAAGTCCGTCTCACTGGAGGTGAAGCCCGAGGAATTCACAGTCCTGCTAGGGGCCTCAGGCTGCGGCAAATCGTCG
>JBFGYN010000168.1:0-8341 GCA_041587415.1 Candidatus Competibacterales bacterium
CCAAGACCCGCCTTCAGGAGCGCCTGCAGGCAAAAAAGCTCGCGTTGCCGGAGTACCGAATCGTGGAGACCTCGGGCGAAGCCCACGCGCGAGTATTCCGCGTCGAATGCAGACTTCCGGCGTGCAATCTGCACAGCGCAGCCAATGGTAGCAGTCGCCGGCGAGCGGAACAGGCAGCGGCCGAAGCGCTGCTGATGCAATTGGACGATGGCGAAACTCGGACCGCCGAAGCGGACCGCGAATGATCGGCTCCCCTCGGTGTGGTTACGTCGCCATCATCGGACGACCGAATGTCGGGAAGTCCACGCTTCTCAATCGTCTCGTGGGTCAGAAAGTTAGCATTACCGCCTCGAAGCCCCAAACGACCCGACACTCCATCATTGGAATTTCAACGTTGGAGAGCGCGCAATTGCTGTTCGTCGATACGCCCGGAATCCACACCGATGATCGGCGTGCGCTCAATCGGTACCTGAATCGCGCGGCAGATGGCGTACTCAGTTACGCCGATGTTGTGATACTGGTAACGCAGGCTGGCTCTTGGCGCTTGGACGACGATCGCGTCGTGGATCGTTTAAAGGCGTTCTCGAGTCCGGTCATTGCTGCCGTCAACAAGATCGACAAAATTCCGGAGAAGGCGCGGCTATTACCGTATTTGGAAGAATTGGCGAATCGCGGCGTCCCGTTCCGGGCAATAGTACCCACCTCGGCGACCCGCGGCGTAAACTTGGACGCTTTGCAGCGCTCCATCGTAGAGTGTCTCCCGGAAGGCGAATTCGCCTACCCGGCAGACCAGGTGACAACCATTAGCCGGCGTTTTTTGGCGGCTGAGCTGGTGCGCGAAAAGCTGACACGAATGCTGAGGGACGAGTTACCCTACGCATTGACCGTCGAGGTGGAGACCTTCGAAGAACAGGAGGGTGGCGTTCGCATCGGTGCGGTAATCTGGGTTGAACGCGCGAGCCAGAAGGGGATCGTAATCGGTCGGCAAGGCGCGGTGTTGCGCGAAGCTGGCAAGCAGGCGCGAATCGACATGGAACGGGAATTCGAGTGCAAAGTCTTCCTCCGCACTTGGGTGAAGGTGCGCTCCGGCTGGGCGGACGACGAACGCGCGCTGCAATCGCTCGGCTACCGAACGCAACAGCAATGAGTGATATGGGCAAGCGCAAGTTCGCACCCGGACGCGGGCACGCGAGCTGGCGTGCCCTGGCGGGTAACGAAACTGCGTATCAGAATCAATGAATTGTTTTAGTTTTCGTAACTCTACTGGCGCGTTGTACCCCGCTAAATTCTCGAGCTAGGGTGATCATCCAGGACCAACCCGCCTATCTGCTGCATCGAAGGGCGTACCGCAACACCAGCCTCATCTTGGATGCCTTTACACCCGGCTCCGGTCGCGTCGCGTTGGTAGCCCCCGGCGCGAGGGCACGGCGTCCGGGCCGCGGCGTTCTGCTCGAACCTTTCACGCCGCTTCTACTCAATTGGCGCGGTTCGGGCGAAATGAAAACACTCAGCTCGGCCGATCAGACCGGCGGGGCGATTACTCTGAGCGGACCAGCTCTCGCGGCAGGGTTGTACCTGAACGAACTCCTGATCAAGCTGCTGCCAAGGGAGGACGCGCATCCGGCCCTATTTGTGAAGTACGGCGAATCGCTGCACGGGCTGCGTGGTGATTCCATGGCACTGCAGGCGGCGCTGCGCCGATTCGAGAAGCAGCTGCTCGACGAGCTCGGCGTCGGCTTGATCTTGGACCGTGACGCCGGAGGCGCATCGATCGATCCCGCCAGGCAATACGTGTACGAACCTGAGGCCGGCCCGAGAATTGCGCACACTCGAGCATCCCGGTCCGGACCATTCCTGCAGGGCGCGAGCCTAATCGCGCTGCATGACGACGTGTTAGAGCGACCGGAGGTCCTACGGGACCTGCGCCGCTTGACGACTATGGTGCTGAACCATCATCTTGGCGGACGACCACTGCGCAGCCGGGAACTACTCTCCGCTATCTGGAGTGGGTCGCAGCGTCGCGCGGGAAAACGCTGATCGATCGGGCACGAGCGGCCGCGCGTGGACTCTCGTGGGCAATCCCGGGACGCAGTTGATGAGTGCCTCTCTTGGCAGCCGACAAGCCGTTTCGAACGGAGATCTCGTTACGTGAAGGGTGAAATTCTGTTAGGAGTCAATATCGACCACGTGGCAACGCTCAGGGAAGCGCGTCGCGGCCAGGATCCAGAACCCGTGCTCGCAGCACTGGAAGCGGAGCAATCCGGTGCCGACGCGATCACCGTGCACCTTCGTGAGGATCGCCGACACATCAATGAGCGGGATGTCGAACTGCTTGCTCGTGTACTGAAGACGAGAATGAATTTGGAAATGGCTGCTACGGCAGCCATGCTCGCGATCGGCGAACGGCTCCGACCGGCCGACATCTGTTTCGTGCCAGAGCGTCGTGAAGAGCTGACGACCGAAGGGGGGCTCGACGTCGTGTCGAGCCTATCCAGAATTCGCGATGCGGTCGCGCGCATACAGGAGAACGGGACGGACGTATCGCTTTTTATCGATTCCGACTTAGAGCAGGTAGAGGCCGCCTCGTCTTGCGGCGCGCGCAAGATTGAGTTGCATACGGGAAAGTATTCGGGAGCCGACAATGACGTCTTGCGGCGGAATGAGCGGGATAAAATCCACGCAGCGGCGCGACTGGGGCACGAATTGGGACTTCAGGTCAATGCCGGGCACGGATTGAACTACCACAATGTGCAGTCAATCGCTGGAATCTCCGAAATCGTCGAGCTGAACATCGGGCACTCGATCATTTGTCGTGCCGTGTTCTGCGGGCTTTCCGGCGCGGTGAGGGAAATGAAACGGCTAATGGTAGAAGCCCGTTCGGCTCCAGGTGATGGATTCTAATCGAGGGCCTCTCGGATCGATTCGGTCTTATCTACTTTTCTCCAATTCACCACGCGTTCTTCGAGCAATTTCTGGATTTCCTGTTGCAGATTTGCGTGCGCATACCATAAAGATCCTAGCTCGCGGCTGGGGCTAGCAGCCGCCCGTTCCAGTTGCTGTGCTGCACACTGTAATGCCAGCGCCGCGCACCAGCTTGCCGCTCCCTGGATCCGATGAGCCAAACCTCGTGCCAGCGGCACGTCGCCGCACCGGATGCAACGATCGAGTGTGATCGCAAGCTGTGGAAGATCGGATATCAGCAGGCTCAGGAGCTCGTCGGCGATTTCAGGATTGCCACCGACCTTCTCCAGGGCAAGCTCACGGTTATAGGTCGGCAGTGACTCGAGTGCGGACTGCGGCCCGTGGCTTTCTGCGCGAATCGAGTGAGATATCGCGCCCGTCGTGTTGTCGGTCGTCAATTTCGTCATAGAAACGACATGTAAGCAATACACTTGCCATGAACTTACCGGCAACGCCCGGACAATTCATTGTAGCGGTTAGACGGGTTGTCAGTCCCGCCGTGGCAGAACAGAATTGTCTGCCAACGATCGGCCAATGGCGTTCGGATGGCGTATCCTAGGAAAGCCCTGAACAATTCCGTCCGGGAATTGCCGGGGCACGGAAAACGAAAACCCGGTTTCTTTCAGGCATCGAGATGTCGCCTTGTCGATTCCTGCAGCACAACCGTGTGCTGTGGGGGACTCCGAATGGGTCAGAGTTTCCAGATGAGGCTCTCAACTTCTCCAGCGACGTATCTGCAGGGCATGGAAAACGAAAAAGCCGTATCGGTTTTTCTCCCAGGGTCGACAGATGGTCATGTGGATTCTGGCGGCGCATCCAGGGGTCGAACCACTGCTCTGATTCGAACTGGGCCTCACTAACCGTACCGAAGTTGCTGCCGACGGCGACGGTCCGACTACAGTTGAAGCCTCTGCCGGAACGAAACGATATGACACGCATGTTGGATACAATCGAAGCCCAGGTCGGGAACACGCCCCTCGTGCGACTGCAGCGGCTTCCCGGTGACACGAGCAATCTCGTCCTGGCGAAATTGGAAGGGAACAATCCCGCCGGGTCCGTCAAAGATCGACCAGCGATGAGTATGATCCGTCATGCGGAGTTTCGGGGCGAACTGCGATCCGGCGATACCTTGATCGAAGCCACCAGCGGCAACACCGGCATTGCGCTGGCTATGGCCGCCGCCATCAAGGGCTATCGCATGGTACTCATCATGCCGTCCCACATGAGCCAGGAGCGTCAAGCCGTGATGCGCAGCTTCGGCGCCGAAATAGTCCTGGTGTCGCAAGAGGAAGGCATGGAGGGCGCCCGTGACTTGGCAACCCAGATGGAATTGGAAGGAAAAGGCCGGGTCCTCGACCAGTTCGCGAATCCCGACAATCCATTGGCGCACTATGAGGGCACGGGGCCTGAAATTTGGAGCGCAACCGGGGGGCGGGTAACGCACTTCGTATCGTCCATGGGCACGACAGGAACCATCATGGGTGTTTCCCGCTATCTCAAGGAGCGCAACCCAGAAGTCCAGATCGTTGGCGTACAGCCAGGTGAAGGCGCCCAAATTCCGGGCATCCGGCGTTGGCCGGATGAATACCTCCCGAAAATTTTCGATCCCACACGCGTGGACCGAATTATCGACGTCACCCAGAAGGAAGCAGAAGACACCACCAGGCAACTCTCAGCCCAAGAGGGAATCTTTGCGGGAATTTCCTCGGGCGGGGCCGTTGCGGCGGCGCTTCGTCTGTCCGGTGAACTGGAGCACGCCGTTATCGCCGTCATCATTTGCGATCGCGGTGACCGATATCTCTCCACCGGCGTCTTCCCGGCCTGATTCCGCCTCGTTCAGCGCCAGTGATTCGCGGTGCAAGAATGCTTCGTCGTTTCGAGCCGAATGACCATTTGCTCGCCACCGCAATGGTTGTGTCGCCGCATTCCGCTTGTCCAGCCCGAATACGGCGTGGGGGGCGCGAGTGACCGCGTAGGCCGCAGAGTGATCCAGCGCCGTTCCAGGCGAGACCCGATGCCCCGCGATGCCGTGAATCTCGGGGCGGGTCGAACAACATTCTGGGCTCCCGAGGGCCGGCGAGCGCCGCGACAGCACCAGAACGGCGAGTACAAGGTTGCACCATTAGCCTGACCGCAGCTTTGACCATGAGGCATTGACGCAATTTGAAATTTTAGGCCGTTCTGCGGCGAACACACGCAATGTTCAGGCCTAGCCCTGATATTTCGTCAGGGACCCCAGACGTTGGATCGAGATCCGGCAATTTCACGCAGAGCTGGCCTGGGCGGATTGTTCGTTCGTGCGGGCGTCGATGCGAGACATCGACTTGCCGTGTAATCCGACGAGATGGGCGACCAGTACCGGCGAAAACCGGATAGCGTGACCGACGGCATTTCGCTATCGGCCAATAGTTACACAGGTGTTTGTTTGCGAGAGTTAAATGGTTGCTCCAGAAAGGCCTGGTGCAGCGTTCGAGCTTTCCGGCACCCATGGCCAGGCCACCGGGTGCGGAGGCGGCCTGCAACACCGGGACGGCTCCATTCAGCATTGATCTTGTGCATGTCGTTGTTCTTCTGCGGCAGAGCCGATTCGATCTCGGTGCTCGAGTACGAGGCTGCGCAACTGACTTTTCCAGGTGGCGCGGTTGCAGGACTCTCCGCGGTCCTTTCCTTGGAAACGGGTGCGTTACGGGTGCGAGCTGACACGGTCGTTCTACCCGACGTGGCCGATCCGATTCGCGCCCTGAGTCTCGATTGCAAAGGCGCTGAACTGACGCCTCGACACTTGATCTGTGAGTCCGGCCGGGTGACGTTCGATCATCCCTGGATCGGCGCCCGGGACAGCGAGGTCACGCTGGTTTGGAACCGTGCCGACGACAGCTTTCAGATCGACGCCAAAGGGATCGAGGTCCTGGGGGGCGCTGGATCGATCCGCGCCTCCGGTAGCGCCGAGGCGTGGAGTCTGGATTTGGCACTCGAGGGGCTAGAGGTTCCGCACGCACTTTCCGCCGCGAATTGGGCCCTCGACGTCGCGAAGGCGCTCGACGGGAATGGCCACCTGGGCTTTCGCGCCCGCCTGTGGGGCAGCGGCTCCCATGTGGGCGGCGGCACGGGCAGCATCCAATTTCGTGGCGTCGACTTGGAAAACGACGACGGCACCCTGGGAATCGAGGGCTTGCAAGGGGTCGTCAAAGGGCAGTGGAACAATGAGCAGGGCCACATGCAATTCTCTGCCGAGACCGAGCTGATTCGCGGTGAACTCTTTCGTGATCCAATCTACCTTTCGGTGGTTGAATCTGCCCCCGTCTCAGTGTCCGTGCGCGGAACGCGCAACCGCGGTTCCATACGTATCGAGCGCTTCGATCTCGAGCACGCCCCAATCGGCATCATGGGTGGAGCGCTCGAAATTGAACTCCCGAATGGCCCGATTCGAGGCGCAGAATTGGCGTTCGACCGGCTCAGACTGGCCGGCATCTACCAAAGTTTCTTGGGCTCGATGTTCGATCCTGAAGAGCGGCTCGGCTTCGACGTCGAAGGGGACGCGGCCGGCCGTATCCGCCTCACCGCAGGGCGTCTGAGCGAGGTGTCGCTGCAATTTGCCGACCTCGACGTCTCGAGCAGCGTCCAGCAGCTCGGGATCACGGGCGGTGCGGGCGATCTGGAGTGGAACGCCGCGGGGACTCCAGCCCGGTCGACGGTCCGCTGGCAACAGGCCAACATCTATCGACTGCCGGTGGGACCCGGGGAAATCGCCGTGGAGGCGCAAGGCGAGCGGTTTCGAAGTCTGTCTCCGACAACTGTGCCGATCCTGGGCGGCAAGTTGATCGTCGACTCGTTTGCCGCTGAACACGACGAGCAGATTGGGGTCTCCTGGCGCGCGGGCGGCAGGGCAACGGGAATTTCCCTGGAAAGGCTCACGGACGCTTTGGACTGGGTGTCCATGTCCGGCGACGTCAGCGGCATCCTACCGATGGCACGCTACCAGGCGAACGAGCTCATCGTGGACGGCGCTCTACTGATTCGCGCCTTCGACGGGACGGTGACCGCCACCGGGCTGCGCTTGAAGCGCCCGCTGGGGCCGGGGCCGACGCTCGAGGCGAACATCGACCTCCGAGGTCTGGATCTGCGCGCTTTGACCCAGACTTTCTCGTTTGGAAAGATCGAGGGTCAAGTGGATGGTTGGATTCGCGGCCTCCGGCTGGTGGACTGGCGGCCGAGGGCGTTCGACGCGTACATTGGGACACCGGTCGGCTACAGTGGGCGCCGACGCATCAGTCAAGAAGCCGTCGAGGAACTGGCGTCGATTGGTGGGGGCGGCGCTGGCGCGCAGTTGTCGAAAGGGTTTCTCGGATTGTTCAACGAATTTGCCTACCGCCGCCTCGGAATCGGTTGTGTTCTGGACGGCGGTACGTGCACCATGCGGGGTGTGAGCCCGGCGACGCACGGATACCATCTCGTCGAAGGCGGGGGGCTGCCCCGAATAGACGTGATTGGATTCACTGACCGCGTAAATTGGGAAGAACTGGTGGCACGTCTCATCGCAGCAACGCGAAGTGGGGCGCCCATAATTCAAAAGGAGGTTAGGTGAGGACAACCCTTCGCACAGCTTTCGTGGTCGCGAGCTTGACGCTTGGCGCGTGTGTCACCATCAATATCTATTTTCCTGAAGCCGCTGCCGAACGGGCAGCGGATCAAATCATCGATGACGTTTGGGGCACCGATCCTGGAAGCGAGGCCCCGGCACCGCCTCAAAGCCAGACGCCGAATGCGCTTCGCGCGCTCGTGGTGGCACTCGTCACGGGTTTCGTATCCGACGCCCATGCAGCCTCGGGCGACATCGATGTCTCGACCCCAGCCATCGACAGGCTCAAGTCTTCCATGCAGGCGCGTCATCGGCAGCTGGAAGCCTTCTATGACGCCGGGGCCGTAGGCGTCACCGCAAACGGTCTGGTCGACGTTCGGGATTTGAAGGCGGTTCCGCTCAAAGACCGAACCAAGCTACAGGCATTGGTGGCCGCCGAGAATTCCGATCGCGATGCACTCTACCGGGAAATTGCGAGAGCAAACGGTCATCCGGAGTGGGAAGCGGACATTCGCAGCACTTTCGCAAGGCGATGGATCGACCGCGCCGCGCGAGGATGGTGGGTGAATGACGGCAGCGGCTGGCGTCAACGTTGATGTCGCCGGATTGCGCCATCGAATCGAAGCCAGTCTCGTAGATCCCACTGGCGGCTCTTGGTGAACGTTCTCGTTTTCGACATCGAGACGATTCCGGATGTAGACGGGGGGCGCCGCCTGCTCGACCTGGGAGATTTGGACGATGCTTCTGTCGCCAAGGCGATGATGCAACGACGGCGGCAGGTGAGTGGCAGCGACTTCCTCC
>JBFGYN010000169.1:0-8322 GCA_041587415.1 Candidatus Competibacterales bacterium
ATAGCTGGATCAGAGGGTCTTCAGGCTTCTCTTCGCGGTCGCTACGCGCCGCATCATGTGTTCGGAGGCGCTGGCCTCAATCTAAGTTCACGGGATCCGAGTCCCAAGCCCGAAACGAGGTCCAGCGTTCCGAAACCCTCCGTATCCAGTTGAACTCAATTGCTGTAATCGGTGTTGGCGTTTAGTTTAACGGCGCAAGTCTCAGGCCCGCTGCCAATCGAACGGCTCGCCCGTGAGCCAGATCCGATGAAGGATCATCGCCAGCTTCCTGGCCACGGCCACCTTCGCTTTGCCCGCACCCTTCTTGGCCTGGAGCCTCAAGCCCCAGCGCTTGAGGGCGCAACTCTTTCGGGTGCGTGTGAGCAGCACGTGGGCAGCCTCCACCAGCAGCCAACGCAACAACCCATCGCCCTCCTTGGTGATCGAATCGCGATACTCCACCTCACCCGATTGACGAACACCCGGCACCAGCCCCAGGTAGGCCGGTACCTGATCGCTACGGCTGAATCGCGTGGGATCATCGATCGTGGCCACGTACGCCGTGGCCACCGCCGGCCCCACCGAGGGCACACTCATGAGCCGTTGTCGCAACGGATCACGGCGACTTTGACAACGAAGACGGCGGTACATCCGCTCCGCCGACCGCGTCGCCTCCCGCCAGATCTTCAGCAGCGGGCGCAGCAACGTCTTCAGCTCTGGCGCCTGGGTCGATACCCGCTCCAGAACCCGGTTCTCGAACTCACCCTCACTGACCGAGCCCAGCTTGATGCCATGGGCTCGCAACAAGCCCCGGATCCGCGCGCTCATCGCGTTGGCGGTCTCCACCAGGCCCTGGCGCGCCTTGAGCTCGCTGCGCGAGAGCCGCGCCTCGCCCGATTTGCGGTGCACCTGTGTGTACCAACCTGTGCGCGACATCCGCGCCAGATTGCGTGCATCCAGCTTGTCGGTCTTTTTCTTGGTGCAGATCACCGCCTTGGCTCGGCGAGGATCAATCACCACCACCTGGTGACCGAGCTGCTCGAGCACCCGCGCCGCCCACTCCGCAAGCGGGCTCGCCTCGACCACGATCTGCATCGGTTCCTCATTCTTCAGGCCGTTCCGATAGCCGTCTTCGTCCGTCGGAATCACATCCTCCCGCACAATTTCACCGCCCAAGTCCATCACGCATACCGCACTTGCCTTGCTCGCCAAATCGATGCCACAGTGCTTCATGGTCAGTCTCCTGTTGTTTGAGGCGTTCTTTCGGAACGACCTCGGGTTGATACCAACTTCAGGAGGCTGGCCCTACTTTCGACGCCTGTCGAGAGCCGGGCCGCTTTATGACATCTAGTCACTCAGAACGCCGTATAGCCTCGCTGGACGTGAACGGCCACGAATCGGGACTTCCCCGATCGCCTCGAAACGAATTGACGGATCGGCTTGCTCGACGGTCGTTTCAGAGACGAGCAGGCTGGTTCCGTATTGTTTGTTGAGTTCCTCGATCCGAGCCGCCAGATTGACATCGTCGCCGTGAACGGTGTACCCCTTGCGACGGTCGGACCCGACCGTACCCCCGACCATGGTGCCCGTGTTGATGCCGATGCGCGTGGGAAGAGCGCGGCCGTCGCCGAAGGTTCGGCCAGCCAGCGCCCGCTGAATCGCGAGCGCCGCGCGAATAGCGTTGCTAGCATGGTGCCGATCCGGGATAGGCAGGTTGAAGGTAGCGAGTATGGCGTCACCCTGGAACTGCTGTATGGCGCCGTGGTGTTTGCCAATGATGTTGCCGAGCAGCTCGAAATACTCGTTCAGAAGCTTGATCAACGGCTCCGGCTCCAGATCTTCGGCAAGCGTGCTAAAGCCGGCGATGTCGGAGAAGAAGACTGTCGCAACAACCGTGCGCGGCGCGAGATTGCCGCGATCGGCGACCAGCGAGCGCGCCACCTCTTCGGGAACAAAGCGACCGAACAGATCGCGTATGAGCTCCCGTTCCCGCAATCCCTCCACCATATGGTTGAAGGCGGCGTTCGCGGCATTCACTTCCACGAAGCGACTATTGGGCAGAATCTCGACGCCCTCGGGCCCCTCCTCCGTGAGATGCGTTGCGGCATCCGCCAGTCGACGAATAGGTTTGGACACCCGCGCGGCGATGACGACGGCCCCGACGGCGGCCGCCAGAAGTACGATCAGCCCGATAATCGCGGCTTTCACGACATCCATCAATTGCCCCCCGATGGTCTCCCGCGGGAAATGCACACCGACCAGCCAGGGCGACTCGCCGAAGCCGTGCTCTTGCCGGGTCACGACGACGTAATCGCCTTCGCCGTCGGCCCCACCGACTCTCGTGATCTGCGATCGATTGCCGGGGGGCAACGTGACCCGCCCAACCCCGCGGGTTGAGGGCTCATGCCATAGGTTTCGCAGCACGGGGTCCTCGATTGCTGCCAACGGCGCGAGCGGCGCGTCGACGGAACGCCCATTCCAGGGGCGGACCAGGCTCGGATGCGCAACCACCTCGTCCCGCCCAGAAAGCACAAAGGGAACTTCGAGTGCCCTCGCCGGCAAGGATGCAAGATGTCGCGACAATTGGTCCACACCCACGGTAGCAACGAAGATGCCGACGAACTGGCCCGCACGGAACGCCGGGGCTCGGGCATTGAGGACAACCACATCTGGCTCGGGTACGTAGACGGGAGGCCCCCAAATGGATTCTCCCGACTGCCGGAGTGATTCCAGAACACGCAATACGTCCTGCCGGCGACTCCAATCGTCGACTTGAATCGTGCGGCCGAATGTCGCGGCGTGGGAACCCGTTGCCTGACCGGATGAATCGACGAAGAGCACCGAGCGAATTTGCGGCGACCCGGCGCGTGCACTTTCCAAAGCGATGGCGAGCGCTGCCCCATTTTCAGGGTCGAACGCACCCTGGGAAACGAGTTCTGCCAGTCGCTCCGTGATCTGCAGCGCCGGCGCCAAATGAACCCTGAGTCTGTTGGTGACTGCGTCGAGGATGAGCACGACCTTGTCAGCAGTGAGCTCTTCGGCGCTCTCCAGCCCAGTACGAACGCCAACTTGGAGAATGGTCCCGCCTACCGTGAGCACCAGAACGCCGAACACGACCGCCAACACCGTCGTAATCGATGCTTTCATCCGCTGCAGCATGGGCCGGTGCTTGCTACGACGGGCGTAACACCACTGGGCGGCATTTCCAGTTTCGCCTCAACAACTGATCCGGTTGCGGGTATAGCGCTCGATCGGGGCGACCAGGGCCTGATCCTGCACCGGCTGCCGTACCTTGTCTTCACCGAATTCGACGGCGAGACGGAAGCCAAACGTCTCGAAGAAGCGCTCGAAGAGGGCGCCGCCGTAAACACCCTGGGCGAACAACTGATCGTCCTGAATGACCAGTTCCACTGCGGCCAGGGGCTGTGGTGCGGGTCCGGAGAGCACCTTCGCACCGCTGGCCGGATCGTAGATACTGTGCTCGGAACAGCACTGAATGACACCCGCGCGACGAACGACCCGATTCTCCCCCGTCAAGTAGCCGACCGGGCGGTCACGGTAGCCAATGAAGCTCACCGACTCGGAGGGGTGAGTCATTCGGTGCGCGCAAATTGCGGAAAAGGACACCACTGAGCGATCCGGGCCGACTCCGCCTGGCCACTCGTAGCGGTCACCGTCTTCCGTCTCCAGCGCGACCGGTCCGAAGGCCGGTGCCTTGAGCTTGATCAGAAAGCAGGGCGTCGTTGCGTAGGGGTAGTGAAATACGTACTCCTGTTCACGCTTCAGATCGCCGCAGCCGAGCGGTCGACCGCCTTCGGCAACCAACGCGACGCGCCGAAAATCCCGACGTGGACCAGGCAAGGTGACAGCCGCCGAAGACCCCCCAGTAAGGGCCCCCAGGGTAAGGCCGCAAACTTTCATAAATCCGCGGCGTGAGCATCCCACATGGGACATGGCAAACTCCCTGCTAAGGAGCAAGTGAATCGGCACTCTACGTTTATTGTGGCCGGAATCGATCGGAACCGCGAACTCTGTGCCCGTTTTGCTGCCAATCGCTTATTTTCGTCGCCGGAGAACCCCGTGTCCCAATCAGCCAGCGGAAAAACGATCAAGCTTGTCGATGCTACGCTCATCAAGTCGCTGCTCTCGCAGGCGGAAGCTTCCCCAAGGCGCCGCATGAACTTCAATTTTCACAATAGCTTGGACGACAATCCTCAACGGTTCTTGAATGTCATGGTATCGGGAACCTATGTCGCCCCGCACCGCCACGCCAAACCGCCGAAATCGGAGAGTTTCTTGATCCTCGAGGGGGTGGTGGCTTTTTTCGTGTTCGACGATTCCGGAGCGGTGGAATCCGCGCATCTGCTCGGTCAGGGGGAGAATCGGGCGCTTCCGCTGGGGATCGACATCGCGCCGGGCACTTGGCACTCGCTCGCCGTCCTGACGCCGCACGCCGTGTGCTACGAGGTCAAACCCGGGCCGTACGAGCCCGGCTCTGACAAGGAGTTCGCGCCCTGGGCACCGCACGAAGGGGATCCGGACTGCGATGCCTACCTGGCCCGGCTGCTCTGCCACCCGGCGCTCAGCGGAGTTTGCGTGGGCGGCTGAATCAGGGCGCTGCAGGCGCCGAGACCGGAGTAGCAGCGCGGGCTTCGTTCGGACTTGGCACCTGGAACATCATCGCGTAGACCACGGGCAGCACGATCATCGTCAGAATCGTCGCCACCATCAGTCCGGCAATGATGGTCACCGCCATGGCGATGAAAAACGCGTCGAAAAGCAGTGGGATCATGCCCAGTGCAGTCGTCAACGCGGCCATGGACACCGGACGCAGGCGACTGACACCCGAATTGACGATCGCGTCGTACGGGGCTTTCCCTTCGCGCTTCTCGAGCTCGATTTCGTCCACGAGGACGATTGCGTTCTTGACCAGCATGCCCATCAAGCTCATGAATCCTAATAGCGCCATGAAGCCGAAGGGTTGCCCGGTAGCGAGCAAGCCGCCCGTTACCCCGATCAGCGCAAGGGGCACCATGAGCCAAATGGCCAGCGGCTGTCTCAGCGCATTGAACAGGGCGATCACGATCAGCACCATCCCGAGTAGGAAACCGGGCAGACTCGCAGCGATGCCGGCCTGGGCACGGGTCGAATCCCGGTATTCGCCCCACCACTCGATTTGATAATCGGGCCCGAAATCGAGCCCCTCGACCTGGGGGCGGATACGTTTCAGCAGAGCAACGGAAGTGCCATATGCGGGATCGGCGTGCACCGTGATGGTCGATTTGCGATTGAGTCGTTGGACAATCTCGTCCTCGAATTTCGTGTCGAATTCCGATACCACTTGCCGCAGCGGCAGGAACCGTTGTGCGGCGGGGCTCCAGATCTGGAGATTGTTGAGGGAATTGACCTCCGAGCGCTCTTCCTCGGGCGACCGGAAATAGATGGGCAGCAGCTCGTCCCCGTCCCGGTATACACCCACTGCCCGCCCCTGAAAACCCAGACGAATCGTCTGCGCCACATCCGGGGTCGTAACGCCAGCAATGTTTGCCGCGTCTTCCGCCACCAGCGGCTCGATCACCTTCACCCGGTTGCGCCAATCGGTGCGGACGGCCTTGGCTCCCCCGTCGTCGTGCAGAATGTTCATCGTGGCCGTCCCCAATCGGCGCAGCTCATTCGCGTCCGGGCCGCTGATGCGCACCTGGATCTTGCCGCCGCTACCCGGTCCGAGGGCAAACTTACGGCCGTAGACCTCGGCACCGGGGAAGTTTGCCTGCAGGTGCTGTTCAACCTCCGGCACCAAGCCTTCGATCTTCCGATGATCGTCCACGTCGACCAGGAACTGAGCGTAGGCGCTGTTCGCTTTCTCCGGAGAGTAGGTCAGCAGAAACCGCATCCCACCTGCTCCGATCAAGCTGCTCACATGGGTCGTTGCGTCGAGTCCCAGCAGGTAGTCCTCCACCGCCTTGGTCGCCTTGGCGGTGTCCTCGATATGGGTTCCTTGGGGGAGCCAGAAATCCAACATGAACTGCGGACGGGTGGACGCCGGAAAGAAGCTCTTGTCCACGAACTGAAATCCGTAAATGGACAGGCCGAAGGCGCCGAGCACCACCAGCACCGTGGCATATCGGAATCGAATGCAGAACTCGAGGAACCGTTTGTAGATCCCGTAGATCCCACGCTCGAACGGATCCGTGTCAGAGGATGCCGCGCCCGGCTGTTGTTCCGGTGGTTTGAGAAACATGACGCACAACAGCGGCGTGATCGTCACGGCCGTGATCCACGACAGACCCAAGGATATGAACACGACCTTGAAAAGGGATCGACAGAATTCGCCGGTGGAATCGTCTGACAGCCCAATGGCCCCAAACGCCATGATCGCGACCGCCGTGGCCCCCAGCAGCGGCATGGCCTGTTGCGAAACGACCTCGCTCGCCGCTTTGGTGGCGTCCAAACCCTTCTGCAATCGGACCAATACGCCGTCGACGACAACGATCGCGTTGTCGACGAGCATGCCCAACGCGATGATGAGTGCGCCCAGCGAGATTCGTTCCAGCGCCACATCCCATGGCCCCATGAAAATGAAGGTGGCACAAATGGTCAAGCCCAAGACGAAGCCGATGATGAGCCCGCTTTTCAGGCCCATGAACAAGAGCAATACGGCAATCACTATGGCGACCGCCTGCAGCAGGCTTACGAGAAAGCTGTCGATTGCCGTGGTGACGGCTTCGGATTGCAGCGAAATGACACCGATCTCGATGCCGAGGGGAATTCGCGGCGCGAGCTCCCGCAGTCGCTGATCGATGGCCGCGCCCATGGTTACCACATTGCCGCCGGGCGTGGTGGCGACTCCGAATCCGATGGCCTCGTGGCCGTCGTAGCGCAATATCTTGCTTGGCGGCTCCACGTAGCCGCGGCGAACGGTTGCAACGTCGCGCAAATAGATTTGGCCGCTTTCGCCACCTTCGCCGATGAGCAAATCTTCGAAATCTCTTACCGACTGGAATGTGCCGGAGGGCTCGAGCGCGATGAATTCCGGTCCAACGCGCACGCGACCTGAGTCGGACACGAGATTTTTTTGCTGCAACTTGTCCACGATGACTTGGGGGCGAATGCCCAGCTGCGTCATGCGGTCGCGATTCGGCTCGACGTACACGGCCTCGTTGCGCTCACCCCAAAACTCGATTTTTGCGACGTCGTGAACCAGGAGCAGCTCCTTGCGGAGCATTTTCGCCACCTCTTTCAGCTCCGCGTTGCTGTACTCGTCACCGTGGATCGCCAAAAACACGCCCCAGACATCGCCGAAGTCATCGACGACCGTCGATGGCCCGGCGCCCGGTGGCAATCGGTTCTGAATATCGCCGACTTTTCGCCGGAGCTCGTCCCACACCTGCGGTAGCGTCGACTTGTCGTATTGGTCTTTGATTCGGACTGTCACCGTGGATATGCCGCGATCGGACTTCGACTCCACCTCCTTGAGCTGACCAAGCTGCTGCACGGCCCGCTCGATCTTATCGCTGATCTCCTCTTCCACCTCCTTCGCCGTCGCGCCCGGGTAGGGTGTCACCACCAAAGCCTCCTTGATGGTGAACTCCGGGTCTTCCAGTCGCGCCAGCCCCGTGAACGCGAGAATGCCGCCAACCAGAAAAACCGCCGTGAGAACCAGGGTGGTCGTGCGGTTGCGTATGGACGCCTCGGCCATGTTCATGTCGTAGTCCCTGTACCGCCCTATTGCTCGTACTCGCGAACTTTCATGCCGTCCCGAAGCTGCCCGACTCCCGACACCGCAACGAGCTCCCCCTCATCGATGCCGCGCTCGATGCGCACCCGGTCACCGAACATGTCACCCAGCTCCACCTCGGCCTGGGTCACCGTCATAGCGTCCGGGTCGACCTTCCACACGTAGGCATTCCCGCTATCGTCGGCCCGTGCTGCGGTCACGGGTACGGACCACGCGCGGTCGGGGTCGACGACGAACTGGACCCGAGCAGTCATGCCCGGAAGGATGGTGACGTCCTCTGGGTTCTCGAAGTCGAGCCGAAAGGCGAACGTCCGGGTTACCGGGTCCGCTGATGTCGAAAACTCCTTTACCTGCGCCGGAAAACGTCTGTCCGGGATCGCACTGACGATGACATCCGGATCGACGCGCTCGTTGATGTTTTCAACGGTCAATTTTCGCACGCCTTGCGCCATGTCCCGCTCCGGAACGTCCACTTGAATCTCCAGCACCGAATTGTCCTGGAGCACCAGAACGGGCTCCTTGGCCTGAACGTTCTGGAAATCCTCCACCAACTTGCGGGCCATCAGGCCGGAGAACGGTGCGACCAACTCCGTCTCGTCCACGGC
>JBFGYN010000170.1:0-8317 GCA_041587415.1 Candidatus Competibacterales bacterium
AAGATCCAGGACGAGTCCATGCTCTACGAAATGAAGAAGCACGACGGTTCACTACCGATCATTGGGGTCAACACCTTCCGCAATCCGCACGGCGACTCGGTCCCTACAGCTCTCGAGCTGGCCCGCTCCACGGAAGAGGAGAAGCGAAGCCAGATTCAGCGATTGCGCGATTTTCAGGCGCGCAACGAGGCCAACAGCGCCATCATGCTCAACGGACTGAGACAAGCGGCAATGGCAAACGAAAACATCTTTGCGGCCCTCATGGATTCGGCTCGCGTTTGTTCGTTGGGCCAGATCACAAACGCGCTGTTCGAGGTAGGGGGAAAGTACAGGAGAAACATGTAACGACATGCAGGCGCCTGACTGCGCCTGCTGGCATTGGTCGGGTTGTCCAACTACCATCCACGAGAAGCGCTCAGGAGTAACTGGAATGGATAAGGGTATTGCAGGTGGCACGAAACGGTTGACCATGGGAATCTTGGCACTGTTCAGCGCGAGTTGGGCAGGCGCGGCCCTCGGGCAAGTTGGTGGCTCCGTTCCGGATTTTGACACATTGATCCAGGTGTCCGGATTGGCGCCCGCCGATCCACAACCGAGCGACGATACAGTGGCTCCGGGCCTGGCCGTCACCTACTATTACCAAAAATTCTACACCTTGAGTGAGGTAAGACAGCCCGAAGTCGCAGGCGTCCAAGGGGAACCCATTCTGCAATTGGACCACGATTCGGAAACTGACAATGTGCTAACCGCCGAGTACCCCGTCCTGGTTGGGGCAGTGATTAATGGTTTCATTAAGTTCCCGGAACCGGGGACTTACGGGTTCAAGGTCATTTCGAATGACGGTGTCTGGGTTGGCATCGGCGGTGAGGAGATCTGGAATGACCCGGAAGTTCATTATCATCGCGAGTCAGCGCCCATCGAGATAACCATCGATGAGGCAGGGTGGTACGACCTCGCCATCGATTATTATCAGAAGAAGGGCTCAGCAGCACTGCAACTGTTCTGGACCCCACCGGGGAAACCTGAGCAGATCGTCCCCGCAGAGGCGTTCGGCCATCTGAAGTAAGACGCCCTCCAGCAGAACGCCCTGAAGCAGAACCCCGATTCCGCTCCGCGCGATACAGCCAACGGTTTTTCTGTCAACCCCGTCGTAGAGGTCGTGGGCCGGGTCAAGACGCGAACCGGCCAGCATGAACGGCTAACTTGCTAAAGTAATCCGCTGCACTGCCGATGAAGAAGCTGTGGGGCGCCGTGACGCTCGCCGCGACCACGTTAGCGTTCTCAATAAATAACAGCAGACATCGCGCCAGTGCCCCGCCCCGGCGTCACTGGCGTAATTCGACTGCGCACTGCGGAGATTAGGTATGGCTCAACAATCCCGATTCAGTTTGGTGGAGGTGGTTCTTGTGGTGGTAGTCCTGGGAATTCTTGCGGTAACGGCTCTGCCGCGATTCATGGAGCCCGAGGCCAACGCCGCGCGAGCACCGATCGAAAACCAAGCGAAATAGTGCTGGCCCGGGAAGTTTGACCGGGCACGCGGATCCGCTACGCGTCGGAATTCCATATGCGCTCCCACACCCAGCGGAGCAATGCGGCGTCGCGCTGTGCGGCCAGACGCTCGACCGGGGTGGGCGTCGCGTGCGGATTACCGATCTCGGCAACCTTGAATCGGAAGACGTAGGAGGGTGTCAGGCCCATGCGCAGGTCGCTCATGACCACGGCGTCCTCGATCCGCTCTACGGCATAGAAACCTTTGGTGAACCATGCCAAGCGCCGCACCGGCCAATGATCGCGCACGCCATGGAGCAGATCCGGGTTTCGAGAATGGCTCACGAATCGAATTTCTGCGCTAGGGTCGAGAAGCGAGTAGAAACCCTCCAAGTACCTATCGTCGTCCACCGCCACCACGCGCCAGAGCAAAGTGTTGAACGGCGCCGGCGTGGTCAGCACGCGCTCATGCTCGATGCCCTGCCGGTCGAGTGCAGCGCGTGCCAGTTCCTCGACCTGCACCTTGGCCACCACCGTCCAGACCAGATACAGGCTGCTTAGCAGTAGGCCCACGACGTTGAACCGGTGTCCGCGTGACGAATCGCGGGTCATGACCAGTGCTGCCAGCACCCCAATCAGCAACGGCAGTGTGTAGAGGGGGTCGATGATAAATATCGTCGACCAGGTTATGGGCGTTGTGTCTATCGGCCAAAAAATCTGTGTGCCGTAAACTGTGAAGCTGTCGAGCAGCACGTGGGTGGCGAACGCCAGATACACCAGCCCGTACCATCGCCGGCGCCACTCGGCGGTCTGGGGGTGGATCTTCAGAATTAACCAAACGACCAACGGCGTTAGCACGCCGAGCACGAGAAGCGAGTGGCTTGCGCTCCGGTGATAGGTGAAGTCGCGAACGGCGTCGCCAAGGGGCACGAACACGTCCAAGTCCGGAATCGTACCGCAGATGGCACCCCAGAGTATTGCACGATTCCCAATCCGCCTGCCGAGCGCCGCTTCGCCGACGGCGGCGCCAAGCGCAATCTGGGTAATTGAATCCACTTGTCTATATGCGCTTGGTCGGAGTTTCCTTCGGGCGTCAGTGGAAATTCTGACGGACAGCGGGAGATTGTCAATCGGCTGATGTGTCGCCCCAGGCAGGCACCTGCGCAACGGCCAGCATCGCGGCCCGGGGCCGGAAAAATGGAGAACGGGGCCGAACTCGTGCTGGTTGACGTTCTGCCCGGCCTCAGTTACGTTTACGTAAACGTAACTATAAGAAATTGCGCCGAACCGAGCCGGCCAAAGACTGCCTGGAGGAGCGAGATCTGACGAGTCGATCAGGCTCGCGGTTATCCGTATTCTCCGCTAGACGAAATGGATTGGAGAATTCACAGCCGATGCCCGCGCAATCCACAAGCTCCGCTCCCGGTTCATCTGCCCAGTTCGACACGTTCCCAAAACTCCTTATAGAGAATGCCCGGCGCCTGCCTGACAGACCCGCCATGCGCGAGAAAGATCTGGGAATCTGGCAGACGTGGTCTTGGTCGCAAATGTTCAACGAAATTCGCGATCTCACCTGTGGTCTTTTCGAGCTCGGCGTCCAACCCGGCGACAAAGTGGCAATCATTGGCGACAACCGCCCGAGCCTCTACTGGACCATGACCGCGGCACAGACGCTCGGTGCAGTACCCGTGCCGCTATACCAAGACGCAGTGGCTCAGGAAATGATCTTCATTCTGGACAACGCGGATGTCCGATGCTGTGTCGTCGAGGATCAGGAACAGGTCGATAAACTCCTCGAAATCAAAGGGCAGTGTCCCAAGGTCGAGCACATCATCTATGTTGATCCCCGCGGGTTGAGAGACTACGAGCAGCCGTACCTCCATTGCTTCGAACAAATACAGGCACGGGGTCAAGAATTCCGCGCCTCGAATCCGGATTTTTTTGACGTCCGGGCAAAACGGCAAAGCGGCGATGACGTGGCCATCATGCTCTACACCTCGGGAACAACCGGAAGCCCGAAAGGTGTCGTCATGACGTTCAATAATTTAATCGTGACGGGCCGCAACGGCGCGGAATCGGAAGGGCTCGGTCCCAGTGACGAGGTGCTCGCGTACCTGCCGATGGCCTGGGTTGGCGACAACCTGTTCTCTTTCACTCAGCAGTATGTCGCTGGATTCTGCGTGAATTGCCCGGAAAGCTCCGAGACGGTCATGCATGACATGCGCGAGATCGGGCCAAGCTACTATTTCGCGCCCCCAAGAGTTTACGAGAATCTGCTCACACAAGTGATGATCCGCATGGAGGACGCCAGCGCCCCCAAGCGGGCGATGTTCCGCTATTTCATGGACGTTGCGAAACGAGTCGGTACGGCCATTTTGGACGGCAAGCCCGTCTCGAGCAAAGATCGGTGGCTTTATCGATTGGGCAACATACTCCTCTATGCACCGCTGAAAAACACTCTAGGCTTTTCCCGAATACGTGTGGCCTACACCGCAGGCGAAGCAATCGGCCCCGAAATTTTCGAGTTCTATCGATCGCTGGGCATTAACGTCAAGCAGCTGTACGGGCAGACCGAAGCTGCGGTACTGATCTGCTCGCAGCCGAATGGCCAGGTGCGTGCGGACACGGTTGGGCCGCCCTGCAAAGGTGTGGAAGTCAAGATTTCAGAGAGCGGCGAAGTGATTTATCGAGGCCCCGGAGTCTTCCACAGCTATTACAAGAACGAAAAATCCACCGCAGAGACCAAAACCGAGGACGGCTGGGTGCTGACCGGCGATGCCGGATACTTCGACGAGGAAGGACACCTTCGAATCATCGATCGAGCGAAAGACGTCGGCAAATTGAGCGACGGGTCAATGTTCGCTCCGAAATACTTGGAGAACAAGCTGAAATTCTTTCCCTACGTGAAGGAGGCGGTGGCTTTCGGTAGCGGTCGCGATTTCGTCACGGCGTTCATCAACCTCGATCTCGAGGCGGTAGGCAGTTGGGCGGAACGTAAAGGGCTCGGATACACCGGCTACACCGACCTTGCCGGACAGAAACCCGTATACGACCTGCTCCAGGAATGCGTCGAAAAGACCAATCTGGACTTGTCCAAGGATCCGAAACTGGCCAGCTCCCAGATTCGCCGGTTCCTAATCCTGCCGAAGGAGTTGGATCCGGACGACGGCGAACTGACCCGCACGCGGAAAGTGCGGCGCAAGTTCATCGCTGAACGTTATGGTGAGCTCATCGAGGGCATGTTCGAGGGGCGTAGCTCGGTACACGTGGACATGGAGGTCAAGTTCGAAGATGGACGAGCCGGACGCCTGAAAGCCGACGTCGAAATACGCGACGCAGGCACCCACGGGCAGCAGGAAACTCGAAAGGCCAGCTAGCTAGGGCGGTTCCTCCGGGCGATATCCCCCGGGGTGAACTTCGATCAACAACCCAGTCGGCAAAAAAGGGGGGAGCGTTCATGGCACGGCATCCCATCGGTGACGTTCTGCTCAAAGTCGAGAACATCACACTGAGCTTTGGCGGCGTGAAGGCGCTGAGCAACATCAGCTTCGATGTGTGCGCGCACGAAATCGCTTCCATCATCGGTCCGAACGGAGCTGGCAAGAGTTCCATGTTGAACGTGATCAACGGCTTCTATCATCCACAGGACGGTCAGATCACCTACAAGGGCAAGACACGCAAACGGGTCAACGTGCATGAGGCGGCCGCAACGGGAATAGCACGCACTTTCCAGAACATTGCCCTGTTCAAGGGCATGAGCGTTCTGGATAACCTCATGACAGGTCGGAATCTGAAAATGAAGGCCACCCTGCTGGAGCAGGCACTGTACTGGGGCCGGTCGAAGGCGGACGAGTTACAACACCGGGAGAAGGTCGAGGAGATCATCGATTTTTTGCATTTGGAGTCGGTGCGAAAAATTCCCGTTGGACGGTTGCCCTACGGCGTGCAAAAGCGCGTGGAACTGGGCCGTGCCCTGGCAGCGGAGCCCGAATTGTTACTCTTGGACGAGCCGATGGCAGGAATGAACCTGGAGGAAAAGGAGGACATGTGCCGGTTCGTACTGGACGTCAACGAGGAATTTGGCACCACCATCGTGCTCATCGAGCACGACATGGGAGTAGTGATGGACATTTCCGATCGGGTCACCGTTCTCGACTACGGTAAGCTGCTGGCCGTTGGGCCTCCGGAGGAGGTGCGCAACAACCAGGACGTCATCGACGCCTACCTCGGTGTATCTCACGAGTAATTTCGGCGGAGGCAGGATCATGGGCTCGGAATTCATGTTCTTCATCGAGGCGACGATCTCGGGCGTCATGGCAGGAGTCATGTACTCTCTGGTCGCGCTGGGCTTCGTCCTTATTTTCAAAGCGTCGGGCATATTCAATTTCGCTCAGGGCGTCTTGTGTTTGTTTGCCGCGCTGACACTGGTCGGGCTGATGGACTTGTTCGGAATCCCCGGCTGGCTGGCCGTCATTCTGACCGGATTCGTCATGGCCGGGGTCGCATGGCTGATCGAGCGTCTGGTCCTCCGCCACCTGGTGAACCAGAGCCCGATCATCCTCTTCATGGCGACCATCGGTCTTGCTTATGTGCTCGAGGGTGTCGGTGACATCGTCTGGGGTTCGGACGTGAAGGTTCTGGACCTTGGCATTCCGCAAGGGGCTTCGGATTGGGCTCTGGACAACTTCAACCTCTACGTGGAGAAGCTCGAGATCGTCGCAGCCATCACCGCCGCTGCGCTGGTGACGGTGCTGGCGATTTTCTTTCAAAAAACACGCGTCGGGCGTGCACTGCGCGCCGTCGCGGATGATCACCAGGCGGCCCTTTCGGTTGGCATTTCCCTGCGCAGCATCTGGGTGATCGTTTGGACCGTGGCCGGTATCGTGGCTCTGGTGGCGGGCATCATGTGGGGTTCCAAATCCGGGGTTCAATTTTCCTTGTCGCTCATTGCATTGAAAGCGTTGCCGGTTTTGATTCTTGGTGGGTTCACATCGGTCCCCGGCGCCATCATCGGTGGACTGATAATCGGTGTTGGTGAGAAGTGGGCCGAGATCTATGTGGGCCCGCTGGTCGGCGGAGCGATCGAAAACTGGTTCGCTTACATGTTGGCGCTGGGGTTTCTACTCGTCCGCCCGCAAGGTTTGTTCGGTGAGAGAATCATCGAGAGGGTATGAGAGCATGATTTATCGCGAGACGGGGCAGTTCAAAACGAGCTACGCGGCCGATCAGGCCATCTTCCCGATTGCCCAGGATCGCTGGGTCATCATGGCCACCATCGCGGCGGCACTCGTGCTTGTACCCTTGGCCATCGATGACTACTGGACCAATGCCGTATTCATGCCTTTTCTCTGTTATGCCATGGCGGCGCTGGGGCTCAACATCCTCGTCGGCTACTGTGGCCAGATTTCCCTCGGGACGGGAGGGTTCATGGCTGTCGGCGCCTACTCCGCCTACAAGCTCATGACGAGTTTTCCCGGGCTCGACTTCGCGTTGATCGTGATTCTTTCGGGACTGATTACTGCGGCGGTGGGCATTCTTTTCGGACTACCTTCGTTACGCATCAAAGGCTTTTATTTGGCGGTGGCGACGCTCGCAGCGCAGTTCTTTCTCGTCTGGTTGTTCAACAAGGTAGGCTGGTTCTACAACTACAACGCGACCGGGCAAATCACCGCACCGCCTGCCGAATCATTCGGGGTTTTGGTCACGGGTCCCGCGACCAGCGCGTCGACAACCTACCTGTTCTGCGTGGTGTTCGTCGGCGTTTTTGCACTGCTCGCGAAGAACTTGGTACGCAGCCGTATAGGGCGTTCATGGATGGCAATCCGGGACATGGACATCGCCGCCGAGATCATAGGGGTTCGCCCGTTGACGACCAAGCTCACCGCATTTGCAGTCAGTTCCTTCTACGTCGGTATGGCCGGCGCTCTGTATTTCGCCGTATGGTTAGGATCCGCAGAGCCCACCGAAGCATTCGGAATCGACCAGTCGTTCCTCGTGTTGTTCATGGTTATCATTGGCGGACTGGGTAGTATTCTCGGAGCATTTCTCGGGGCAGCTTTCATGGTGTTGTTGCCGCTCACGCTCAAGAATGTGATGGTGGACTGGCTGAGCATGTCCACGGTACTTGCGAAACACGTGGAAATTACCCTTCTCGGCGTGCTCATTATCTTTTTTTTGATCGTCGAGCCTCACGGCCTCGCGCGATTGTGGCAGATTGCGAAAGAAAAGTTGCGGCTGTGGCCGTTCCCTTATTGACCCACCATTGCTGGGAATAACCCTATTAGATTTGCGCCGATTC
The DNA here is from genome assembly GCA_041587415.1 of Candidatus Competibacterales bacterium. GTDB lineage: Bacteria > Pseudomonadota > Gammaproteobacteria > Competibacterales > JAHEDQ01 > JBFGYN01. Next base: position 7,787 of record JBFGYN010000170.1, read on the forward strand.
GGCGCCGACCCCGAGAAGAGAGGAGAGAATCAATGAAGTCTTGTCCATGGAAGCACGGGCTGACTGCAGCCACGATGATGCTGACTCTGGCGCTGCCGGTCAGCCACGCCTATGAATTGGTCATTCCGTCCCTAGATTATCGAACGGGCCCGTACGCACCAAACGGCATTCCATTTGCCAACGGTTTCCACGACTATTTGACCATGCTCAATGAGCGTGATGGCGGCATCGGCGGTGTCCCCATCCGTATCGTGCCTTGCGAGACGGCCTACAACACCAAACAGGGCGTCGAGTGCTACGAGAAGACCAAGGACGAAGGCGAGTCCGGTGCGCTCGTCTACCAGCCCTTGTCGACGGGGATTACCTACCAACTCATCCCTAAATCCTCTGTGGACGAAATTCCCATTTTCTCCATGGGTTACGGTCGAACTTCCGCAACCAACGGCAAAGTGTTTCCATGGGTGTTCAACCTCCCTGCCAGCTACTGGGATCAGGCGGCGGTGTTCGTGCAATACATCGCCGACCAGGAGG
>JBFGYN010000171.1:0-8284 GCA_041587415.1 Candidatus Competibacterales bacterium
AATAGAACACGAAAGTGCCTGCGAACCATGCGAAAAACCCTTCAAGAATAGCGATGTCGATTTCGGAAAATGATAGCAAGGACGTGCCTTCCCACCAGACATGCCACACATGGCCGACGGTGAGAGTAATCAACAATTGAACAAAGTTGATCGAAAGCGACCGCACGTACCACCCGGAAGAACGAGGAAGTGAGCGTCCCGGACGAATCCTCTCCCACACCAGGAAGAAGATTGTTGTGGCAACGACACAATAGCTAGCGAGAACCATATAGCCTATTACCTTCCGCTCAGCCGGCACCATCGGCGGTCCCGTTTCCCAAACCTGTGTTCACGAAGGATGCCAACCTGGAATGAACAACGGGATTCACTTTCTCGTCTACAATCCTGGCAGGTCAGACGCATTCGACGTTTGTTTGGCCGCCTCAAGCCGCGAATAACCGCCGTGTATGAACCGTGGAACACAGCTTGCTGGCGAAGCGGTTTCGCCTTTTTCGCGGGCAAGCCCGCTCCGACAAGTCGGGCCGTGGCGCTTCGTAGCAGATAGCGCGCCGCCATCGGTCGGTGCGCTGCTATACAGCAATGATGGGAAGGACGCGGCAGTCTGTCACGGACCGACGCCAACGTCCCACTCGGACAGAATCAGTGCGATAGCCGATGTCTTATCAAAGACTGCCTTGCCATCACGGTTCCATTCCCGGTGGCCATCCCTCGAATTGTGGGAGCGCACCCGCTATTTCATACCACGTTGCTTTGGATCCCACGAAAATATGTTCGCTCGGACGCACGCCAGGTTCACCGTCGACGCTTCCCAAGACGACCTCCGTTACCTTCCCACCGTGGGTGCCAACAAGCGGGGAACCGCACTTCCTGCAGAAGCACCTCTCTCGATCGGGGGAGGAATGATACCCCGTGACGAATTCAACGCCCGAGGACCACCGGAACTGGTCCGGGTCGACAAACGCCCACGTCGCAAATGCCGCCCCGTGAGACTTCCTGCACATGGAACAATGGCAGTGACCAGCGGCTCCGAATGAACCGCTGATCTCATAGCTCACGGCCCCACACAGACAGCTGCCCCTGATTGTCATGTCATCTCCCGCTGCAGGATGATGTTGCCTGGAACCCCACCGCTCAAGATCAGTGCGTGAGCGTAGTGAATGTCACCATGAAAGCAAGCCGCCCGTCGCCCGCGTTGCCGCCTATCATCTCCGCCCAATTCCGTTTGTCCGGCCACCATTGGCATGCAAACACCCACCCTCTTGCAGGATTCCGATGCCAAGGAAACACAGTCCAACGCTGGTGCCTAGCCCGGGTATTTCACCAGGGTGGCCTTCGGCTAGCTCGCAGGTGGTTGATCGGTGGAAGTTTATGTCCAGTTTAGCGGCTCAGTTCTGGCGTACAAAGTGTACCGCCGCCAAAGGCCTACCCCGGCCCTTGCGGTTTCTCGCTCGCCCTGACTTGCTCCGCCCTCAAGTTGTCGCTACGGCTACAACTTGAGGGAAGAGCGGCGCCAGGACGGCTGAGAATTCCGCAGCATCCGCGGTCCCTGATGAAGTATCCGGGTTAAAGCAAAATTTAATCTCATTGGTTTCCTGGCGAAATGAGGAACAGCCATGCATATGGCCACCGTCAAGGTGTTCGCCCTCAGTTCGGGCTCCTGCAGCAACCGGTGACGACTGCGGCGTCGCGCGACCTATCCCCGTTCTTCAGGCGACGACACCCGATCTCTTGAGATAACCATGAATTTCCTTCATCAGTGGGGCGTCTCTTTCTTGCTCGAATTTCGGAGATTTTTCCCAATCGTAGAACCAAACTGGGCGAGTCCTCAATTCCTCCGGCTCGTCTCTGAAGCGCGGAAATACATGGACGTGGAGTGCAGGCTCCAAATTGCCGAGAATCTCGTAGTTGATTCGAACTGCGTTGGTTATCTCGAGAAGTGCATCTCCGAGCACGGAGACTTCAAAAAGAAGGGTCTTTCGATCATGGAAACTCAACTCGTTCAGGTCCCTTACGACGGGGTCTGGGAGGATCAGTGAATACCCTCTGAGAAACTGCACGTCGCCTAGAACCACCCAACCAGAACTGACCTTGCAGATGGCTTGGGGATTGGTGCCTGAGCGACAGTCCGCAACGCGTTGATGGATCAGCGTAGGCATGTCGTCGCGACTATCGCGTAGGCCGAGCCGTCGCTGGAGGGCGCAGGGTTCTCGGCAGTCGCTTTCCACCCTGCCGATAGCCGCTCCTGTGGACAGGATGCCAGTGACCGAGCTCTGCAACCAGGAACAATATACTTCTTGTCATTGACCTCACAAATGATCCGAAAGACGCCGCGCTGAATTCGATCGTTATCTCGCGTCGAGATTTTTACTGCCGGATAAGGTCGAGATTCCACGGCCAGCGCAATAATTCGCTTTGGCATACTCGAGACATCGATTTTGAGATTATGCGCAAGTTTGAAACATATGTGGAACGCTTCGATGGATCGGTCAGGAATTCGCTCCAGAAAGGTAAGTTAGCGTCCCAGCGGCATAACATCAAGCCATCGACCCGAGCAGTCGCTGACGTCGCCGACGAAGTGCCCGGGACGCCACGGTGCGGTGGGCACATTGAAAGCACTGCGGGCGCGATGGGTGTCCGCGACCCTACTCGGATATTCGACGTCTCGAAGTGACCAGCCGATGATTTGCGAAGCGCGTAAGCTAACCCGGATATTTCACCAGCATCCGGGGTCCCTGATGAAGTATCCGGGCTAACCCTGCGGCCCGCGCGATCACTCGCGACTCCCAGGCGATTTCCGGGCTAGACAATTTTCCAATTGCTTGCGGGAATGTCCGGGTCGGTCATGCGACCCAGCGCCTCCCAAAGCGTGACGTAGTGCCGGGGCAGGATATCCACGCCTGAGGCCATCTGGCTCGACGTGCTCGCTCCCCACTGGTGGGGCGCGGCCACGCCTGCGGCCTGGGTCAAGCGCACGAAGTTGGATTGCACCGTTCCGTAGAAGCCAGTGGTCTGGTTCAGGTACTCGTCGGGCAGACCGAAGAGGTGGCCGAATTCGTGCTCGGCCACGGAGTAGCGGTTGCTGCCGTACGTGGTCTCGAACGCGGTATCGGGCACGATCAGCACCTTGCGGTTTGCGGCGTCATCGGGCGCTCCCACCGGCCCCTTGGGATCGATCCGCAAGGGCTGCGGCACACTCTCGGCGGACAATATGCTGCGCACCGCTTCGGCACGCTCCCGTGACAAGCGACGGTTGCGGGCACGGCCTCCCTCCATGCTGGCATAGCCTTCCAATGTGACCGGGATGGCAGGATCCGAGGGATTCTTGGCTTTCATTCCTTGCGCCAGGGTGCGCAGCCGAGCGGCATCCGCAGGTTTGACGGTGGGGCTGTCCCTGTCGAACAGGATGGGCGAAGCCGACGCACCGGCGATAATCTGCTCGAGGCGTCGGCGCTCCGCGCGCGCCACGTGGCTGCTTCGAAAATTGGGGTTCTCCTGCACGTCGGAGCTCCAGAACTTGCCGCTCGAACGCCCCAGGCCGGCGGCGGACTTGTAGTCGATGCCGGGCCCTGAAGACTTGTGCACCGTGATGTTGAAATGGGAAGCCGTCGTATTGTCGACCAGCTGCGGCGTGAGCAGGGGATGCGCCGTGAACGGCCAGCAGGGCTTGTCGGATTCCAAGCGATAGCGAAACGACCAGCGGCTCGTGGTGCGGCGCACGTAGTCGTCCTTGAACTGCTGCTTCTCGGCGGCTGACCAAAAGAAGCGGTTGATGTCCTGCCCACTCGCGGCCATCCACGCCAAAGTGAAGATATCCGGCGTGTTGTCCGCGGGCACGAAATTGAAGTTGAGCTTGGTGACCGCAAACATTAGGGAGGCCAGCGGCCAGTAGGTGGCGTCGAAGCGGCCCAGGCCCGTGCTGGGCCGGTAATTGGTGAGCGTGAAGGTGCGCAGCCGAAACCGGTTCTTGCGGTCCTCTTCTTCCTGGGTGGGACAGGCGTTCGGCCCGCTCGGCGCCGGCGGCCCTGTACCGGCCGGCGGCGAGGCATCACGAGGAGCGGGACCGGCATCGGCCACGGCAGCATCGGGCACCCCAGCATCTGCGCCCGGAGTTGCGGGCTCCATTCCGGTCGCCACCTGGCGCCAGACATGGTTCCCGGCGGCTTCGTCCGCGCCGTCGGGCAACGGCGCGCGCCGTATGGTCTCCGCCACCTGTGGCGGTGCCTTGCTCACGGGCTGTCTAACGGGTTCGGCAAAAGGCATGTTGCTTGGTCCGACAATGAATGCGCCTATCAACCCAGTATAAACGGGCTGGATGTGAACGAAACCCTGCAGTTTTCAGGGTTCCTTCGCTACCCCTGGCGCGATGCCGGAGCCGTCACGCCAACCTCCTGCTTCTGCTACCATAAAGGGAACCGAGATGCCGCGTTTCGTGCCCTGGGATTTGCTGGATGAAGCTATTCAGGGCTCCGTCCGCACTCAGTCACTGACGTACAATCCGAAGCGGTTCGAGAGTCGTGGGAGCCAAGTTTCGTGATGACTTGCCGATAAGGTTCGTCTCTGCGCTGGTCGTTCTGCAAGTACGAAAATTGCCGAAGGGCCGGCGGTCAGGAAATTCGCGAGCCTGATCGGGGCAAACGCTCCTGCGAGACATGTTTCAAACCCGACGAGATGTCACAAGGGTCGCGAAACAATGCACGCAGCTGCCAAACAGAATAGCGCGAAGAGCGAGTCCAACTCGGTTGCTGACAAGGCTCGCACGAGTCATCGCGTCTCAGCCAACTCAGAGCTGAATCCCGTGTGGCAACAAATTGCCACGAATGCCGTTCACAAAACGCCCTGCCATGACATCCAGAAAGCAACGCCTCCGGCAGCCTCTGTCGTCCAGCGAATGTGCGCGAATTGCGAAGAGGAGCAAGGCGAAGACGTACAGCCGAAGTTGACGGTGGGTGCACCGGATGACGAACACGAACGGGAAGCTGACGCCGTTTCCGACACGGTGATGCGAATGTCGCCCAGGTCCGATCGCGAGCCCGAGGACGATATTCCCACTCAAACAAAATCTTTGGCCATGCCCGCCTTGCAGCTTTCATGCGCGGGCAATACGGGCTGCGCAAACTCGGATATACAGGGTAAACCAAGCAAAGCCGGGAACCGTTCTGCTCTGCACCACGTGCGGCGCCTCGTTTCGTCCCCCGGCGCCGGATCACCTTTGTCCAAGGATGTCCGCAGTCGGGTGGAGCCGATTCTGGGAAGAGACTTCTCCCGAGTGCGCGTCCATTCCAGCTCACAAACCCAGCAGGCGGCCTCGGACATCAATGCCAAAGCATTCACGAACAAGAACAATATTTTTCTTGGAGCCAATCAAAGCAGTAGCGACATTGGCTTGATGGCACACGAGTTGACGCACGTGGCGCAGCAAGGTGGCGCCGCTCCCACGCCCGGAATTCAGCGACGTATCGTCATGCGGCGTCTTGTTCCGGAGATGCTCGACTTGGGTTGGTTCGGTCAATGGAGAATCGGTACCGTCGAAGATCTGCGAACGCTTACCGATGCTGAAGTGCAAGGTTATATCAATGATATCGGCACGGTACATCATGACTACGATGACATCATCAACGGCACCGGCGAAGAATTTGGTTTTGTGGGAAGCAGGACTTACCGGCGCGCATTGATCGTTCAAATCATTCGCAACATGCACGATGTCACCACCAATCTGTATTTCGACGATCACCGAGAGGCGGTGCGGGAGGTTCGCAAGCGGGCGCTGATAAGCTTGTTCATGCGCGCAAGCCAAGGCCGGACGCGTGGAACCAGACCCACTGGCTATCCCCGTGCGTGCGGACCCGACCCCGGGCCCAGAGTCTCTCAGGCGGCTGATCCGTATTGGATCGTCCACCCCAGCACCGGCGCGCAGTCTTACTGGTTCGAGCTGTCCGCCACGGGCGAGGCCAACGGCTACGAAGCGCTGCGAACCCTCATTTTCAATCATCGGGGGAGCGCCTGTTTACGCACGCTGATGCATTGCGATTACATGGTCTCCGCCCAACAGTTCTTTGTGATGGCTGACACCATGGGGCGAGCGGATTTCAACCAAGCTGTATCAGATGGGGATATTACGCTCGAGATACGCTGGAACAGTTACGAGAATATTGTCGCCGATACAGCCACCAGTGCCGGGGAGTTTCAGTCCCTTCAATGGGTCAACCTGAACCGTGAAGACGACTTCGTGATCGGCGATCACGTTCTGTTCTTCAATCACGATGCTTTCGACGACATGAATCGCGTGCATCGCAATGTCCGCGGCAATTTCTCCAATTGGCGCCTGGAAAACGCGATCATCATCGACTTCGACCAGGCATCGGGCGAACCCCGATTCCAGGGCCACGGGTATTTCAGCCCCAAGCGGCGCTCGGCGTTCGTAACCGCCATGGCGGGAAAAATGAACGAGCTGGTCGCCGCGGCGAACTCGGCGATCAACGCAGGTAACTCGAGCAACCTGGGTTTCTCTTACCCGGACGGAACCCGCTTTGAAGTCGTAAGGGACGTGAGCGGCACCTGGAAGATCTTCTATCACCGCGGGCTGGGTGTCGACGCCGGCCTTCCTGTCGATGCGATGCCGCTGCGGTCATTCGGTCCTTCGGACTATCCGAATCCGTTCGTCCAGCCGGGACACAGCCAAATCAAGGTCCGTCGCCCCATTGAATCACGCAGGGAAAGCCTGTAGCCAAGCAGTCGGTGAAAGCCTGAACAATTCGGGCAAGGAATTGTTCAGGCGACGAGGCTACGACGAGTTCAAGAGTACCGGCTACCGCAACACAATGCCCCGGTTGAGCGAGAATCCGCTGCGGATGATTTCCCGGGTTTCCCTGGCATCCGGCTTGCGCACCACTACCGCGGCACCCTCCTCCGCGGCGCCGGCCTCCCTCAGCGCCGCGAGCAGCGATTCCGCGCGCGCCACGCTGGCGTCGTCGGCGGCGCCCTCGAGCGCCACGAGTTCCAGTTTCGTCACCGGCTGGTCGGCGGCCGCCAGGCGCTGCAACGCGGCCTCGAAAGCCTCGTCGCGAACCACGGCATTGTTGACGTCGTAGCGCACCGACTCGGCCAGCGCCATGTTGAGCGCCGGTTGCCGCCCCCTGCCGCCGCGGCGCCCGCCCTCCGGTTGAGTCGACTGCGGCATTACCATGAAACCTTGGGTGATGCCGACGCGTATCGCGGTGGGCACGACCAGCAGGGTAATGACCGGGCAATCGCCCGGAAAATCCACTTCCGGGTTGTTGGTGACCGCGACCGGCACCGGTGTACTCACCCCCATGAGGGCTCGCAATGCCTGGGCCTGCTTTTGTGCCAGCTCGCGGTTCCCGGCAGTTTCGGCTTCGCTCGCACCCGAACGTGCGACCGCGATGAAATGTCCTTTCACGCTCGCAGCAGGGTTCCCGGCCAGCTGGCTCTGCCAATTGATGTGAAACTGATTGCGGGACGCCTTTTCGAAGTCACTGCTGTTCCGGTGAAAGGCGACCCGCCCCAGAGTCGAGACTGAGCTCGGCTGCTCGGAGGAGCCAGGCTTCAAAATCTCGCTGGTGAGGCCGGAGTCACCGATGAACTTGACCAGCTCCTCGACCAGCGTATCGGCGGACCGGGTCTGTGCCCGGAACAGGTATACCTCGTTGCACTGCAGCGCCGCCAACAGGATCGAGGCTTTCGCGCACGGCTTCAAACGGCTGGCAGCGATGGACCGGTACCGGAAATCGTCCTCGGGCACGGCCGAGCCGAGGGACTGAATGATCTTCTGGGTTTGCTGCCCGGTAACGGCCTGCGCCGCTTCGTCGTCTTCGGCGGACAATCCCATGGCGTGCGTGACCGAGCCGTCGCCCGCCAGGTCCCAGGCTGCATCGAGCTGTGCCGCTTCACTGGCGCTGAAATACTCGACACCGCCGTCGATGAAGCGCGGCGTGACGGGCAACGCCGCGCCGCCAATCGCCTGAATGAAGCTCGGCAGGGACTCGTCGCTGTCACTTTGCAGGTACTCTTCGATTCTCTCGCCGACGGCATCGGGATTGTCCGCGACCAGCCGATACACTGCGTGACACACGGTGGTCACTGCCTTGGTAAAATAGACGACCGCGCCGTCGACTTCGCCGGCAGCCAGCGAGGGTGGGACCTCACTCACGGTCAGCAATTGCAGGTCCGCCGCCGGCTGACTGACAGGCGACAAGAGATTGGTCAGGCTCTGCAGGCGGGCTCCGGCCAAGACCGTCCCCTCCTCCAGCACGTCGCCCTGGCTGGC